>JBBIUL010000100.1:0-7864 GCA_037440265.1 Nitrospira sp.
GCGTCGGGGTGGAAACTGAGTGGCATGAGCTTCAGGTAGAAGGCAATGTCCTTTCTCTCAGACAGCACGTTTTTTATTTCATCATGGAGCTTGCCGCAGTAGGGGCAGTCAGGGTCAGTGAAGACGAGCACCTTATGAGCAGCATTTTTGTCGCCCATGAGGAGGGCGTCCTTTACCGGGATTTTTGAGATATCAACAAAACGGTCCGGCGGTGCATTCAGTTTATTGTATGACTCCTGGGTCTTGTTTGCAGAGGTCTCGACCTCAATGATGCTGCCGCCGATAATGTATTTTTTCGAAAAGCCGACATACATTACCCCCTTCCGGTTTTGGTCCTCGATATGGACTTCCCACAGCCCCTGTATGGGGCTCATCTTTATCTCGAGCGCCTTTGCATGCGGCGCATTTATCTTTTTGAGGAGTTCCTCTGCCTCGCTTTTCTCAAAGGTGTGGCATTTCTGGCAGTTTTCCTCGCACCCGCCAAAGGCAAAAAGCTCTGAGGCAGCAAGGGCAAAGGAGAGAGACAAAACAAGAACAAGTATTTTTTTCATCGAAACGGTCTCCTTAGGTTGTTGCTTTTTTTTATAGTATATACACCTTCATTAAATATTTAAACAGAAGCTATTTAAACAGAAGCTGTACTGAATGACTGCAACGGTCTAATTTCAAGACAGCATGATACGGATTATCTGCGTATTCTGAGGATGCCTTCTATCTGGCTGATCTTCTGGATAAGGGTATTGAGCTGTGCCTTGTCCTTGACCTCGATAATAAAGGTAATGTGCCCCCTCTTGTCCTGCGTTGAGGTTGCCTCAAGGTGGTTTATGTTTACGTTTACCGACGAGATGAGTGCGCTCAGGTTTGCGAGTATGCCCGGTTTGTCAACGGTCTCTACAAAGAGCCGGGCGTTTGCCGTTGAATCGGGAGATGAGAGCCATTCGACATCCACGAGCCGCGCTTCTTCGACCGCAAGCCGTTCGAGGTTGGGACAGTCCCTCCGGTGTATGGTAACTCCCTTGCCGATGGTGACGAAGCCGACGAGGTTGTCACCGGGAATGGGATAGCAGCACTTGCCGGTGTGGTAGAGGATGTTGTCCACCCCTTTTATGTTGATACCCTTCTGTTCCTTCGGCGGTTTGCGAAGTTTTACCGCCGGCACTTCTTCTTCGGGTTTTTCCGGTACGATCCTGTTGATGACCTGATGGGGGGAGATCTTGCCGAAGCCGACCGCTACATAAAGGTCTTCGAGTGAATTTGCAGAGAGCGCCTTTGCCGCCTGGAGCAGTTCATCGGATTTAACGAGCGCGACGCTGAGGCTGCGCCTCCTCAGCTCTCCTTCGAGTATCTTTATGCCGAGTTCGATGCTCTGGGCGCGCTCTTCGGTCTTGATCCACTGCTTTATCCTGCTCTTGGCGCGCTGGGTGACAACGAACTTGAGCCAGTCCCTGCTCGGGCCATGGGTCGGGGAGGTTATGATCTCGACCGTGTCGCCGTTCTTCATTTTGTACCTCAGGGGAACGATCTTGCCGTCGATCTTAGCGCCGACGCAGCGGTGGCCGACCTGCGTATGGATGCTGTAGGCGAAGTCGACCGGCGTTGAGCCTATAGGCATCTCTTTTATCTCACCTGCAGGCGTGAATACATAGACGACCTCAGGGACGACCTCTCCCTTTACCGCCTCGAGGAAGTCCATGGCGTCAGGGACCTCCTTCTGCACCTGTACGAGGTCCCTCAGCCAGGAGATATATTTGCTGCTCTGGTCATCAACGCCGCCTTTCTCCTTGTATTTCCAGTGTGAGGCGATGCCTTCTTCTGCGACACGGTGCATTTCTTCAGTGCGGATCTGGAACTCGACCCGTTCTCCCTTTGGCCCGATTACCGTGGTGTGGAGCGACTGGTACATGTTTGACTTGGGAACGCCGATGTAGTCCTTGAACTTGCCGGGTATTGGTGTCCAGAGAGAATGGATAAGCCCGAGGATTGCATAGCAGTTCGCCTTGGTGTCGGTGAGTATCCTCAGCCCCAGTACATCGTGGATCTGGTCAAAGGTTATCCGCTGCGTCTGCATCTTGTGGTAGATCCCGAAATAATGCTTGACCCTCCCGGACACCTTGCCGGGCAGCCCTTCTTCACCGAGCTTCCTGTTTATGAGGTCTGTGACCTCCTTGATGTATCCTTCCTGTTCCTCTTTCCTCTTGGCGACCTTCCTGACGAGCTCCTGGTAGAGTTCGGGCATGCGGAACCTGAAGCTGAGATCCTCGAGTTCGGTCTTCAGCCATCCGATGCCGAGCCTGTTGGCTAGCGGGGCATAGATCTCCTGGGTCTCGAGTGCGATCCTCTGCTGTTTTGACTCCGGCATATGTTCGAGTGTACGCATGTTGTGGAGACGGTCGGCGAATTTAATGAGAATGACCCTCACGTCCTCTGACATGGCAAGGAGCATTCTCCGGAAGTTTTCTGCCTGTGCTTCTTTCTTGGTTTTGAACTCCATCTTGGAAAGTTTTGTGAGCGCCTTGACGATGAACGCAACCTCTTTTCCGAAGATGCTCCTGATGTCCTCTACCGAGGTGCCGGTGTCTTCGATGGTATCGTGCAGGAGGCCTGCTGATATGGACGAAGGGTCCATCTTCATGTCTGCGAGTATAAAGGCGACGGCAAGGGGGTGCTTGATGAAGGGAGAGCCTTCCCTTCTCCTCTGGCTGCAGTGAGCCTCGCTCGAGAAATGGTATGATTTCTTCAGGAGCTCGATGTCAGTGTCAGGATGATAGGCGACGACCTTTTCGATCAGCCCGTTGAGCGTCATTTTATCTATCATAGCCTATTATACAATTTAGAATGCCGCAATTAGCAATGAACAGAGAGCGACCTGCCTGACGGCAGGCAGGCAGGCTGCGGATCGTGGTTAAACGCTCGGCCTGAATGCCTTCAGGACCAGCTGGAGGTACCTGTTGCCGTTCCATTCATTGATCGAGGGTGTGAATACCGCGTCTATGGTGGTTGCGAGGCTGAGGTCTTCGAACCTGTCTCCCATGTCAAACCCGATGGTGTCTACATAGTAGGACCTGTAGCGGAGTTTCATCTTCAGGTGGTTGTTGCCGACGATACGCGGCGATATGATCTCGAGCATCTTTGATCCGAGAACAGGCTCAGGGTTCCCGAATCCGAACGGCTCGAGCATGCGGAGTTCCTTTATAAGCCCGAAGTTGACCTGTGCGAGGGTCACGTCAGCGTCTATGGTGAGGGGAGCAGCTGATGGAACGCTTTTATCTGCATCAAAGAGGGCGCATAATTTTTTCTCAAAGGCATCCAGGTTTGCTGCGGAAAGCTTGATGCCTGCTGCCTGCTTGTGGCCGCCGAAACTGATGAGCAGCTCACTGCATTCTGAAAAGGCCCTGCAGATATCGAATGACGGTATGCTCCGTGCCGATCCCTTTGCAATGCCGTCCTGAATCGAAAGCACTACCACCGGTTTGTAGTAGAGCTCGGCAATCCTTGATGCAACGATCCCGATGACTCCCTGATGCCATTTTTCAGAGGCGATGACAATTGCTGAAGCGGTGTCTTTTCCCTTGAGCATGGTGAGCGCTTCCTGATAAATTCCTTCCTCGATCTGCTGCCGCTCCGTATTGAGATTCCCCAGCCATGATGCGATTTCGGCTGCCCTGTCATCGGAAACAGTTGTGAGCAGTTCAACGGCACCCGAGGCATTGCCGAGCCTCCCGGCGGCATTGAGCCGCGGGATCAGGGAAAACGCAAGCAAACCGGCCCTGACCTCTTTACCCTCGAGGCGGGCTGTTTTCATCAGCGCACTTATGCCGGGCCGGGCCCCTGAACTGATGAGCGGCAGTCCATTGCTTGCAATAATCCTGTTTTCTCCGGTTATCGGGACAACGTCGGCTATGGTGCCGACAGCAGCAATGTCCAGGAAGTCCTGAAACATGAGACGGTCACCAAAGAGCATTGAAAGTGCCTGGACTAATTTAAGTGCTACCCCGGCCCCTGAAAGATTTTCAGCCGCTGTCCCGGGGTTCAGCACCTTGGGGTTTATGACGGCAACCGCATCAGGCAACAGCCTCATGGTGATGGGTGATGAGTGATGAGTGATGGGTTTTAAATCCTTCTGCTTGTTACTCATTACTTCTGACTTGTCGTTCAGCAGGCCTGCCTGCCGGACAGGCAGGGGTTCATGGTGGTCGGTGATGATGACATCTATGCCTTCGCCGGCAGCAAGGTCTGCTGCCTCAAATGAAGTAATGCCGCAGTCAACGGTGATGATCAGAGTTGCCCCTGCATCTTTTGCCATTCTTACCCCCTCAGGGTTGAACCCGTACCCATTGACAAACCGGTCAGGGATGAAGTAACTGCAGTCTGCGCCGAGGACCTGTAAAGCGTGGAAGAGGATCGCTGTTGCTGATATGCCGTCTGCATCGTAGTCGCCGTGTATGAATATCTTCTCGCCGCCGGCAACTGCATCCTTGATTCGTTCAGCGGCCTTTTCCATGCCTGTAATACTGAACGGGTCAGAGAGCCTGGCAAGACCCGGATTAAGGAAATCATGAATCTCCTCAACAGTCTTGATTCCCCTGTTGACCAGAATCTGGGCAAAGACAGGAGAGATTGAGGCGTTTTTCGAGATAAAATCCAGGTACTCCGGATTAGTCCTGTTGATGAGCCACTGCCTGTTCATAAAAAAACCGTGATGCGTGATGCGTGACGCGTAATGCGTAAAAGAAAGCTCTTAAAGCATCCAGTGGCAAGAAATGTATTTTTCGTCGTTGTACTTATCACCCATTACTCATTACTGATTACGGGTTTTTATTTTTTTGCAAACGGCCTCGATTTTTTCCAGAGGAGCAGTATCGGGCTTGCGACGAAAATGGTCGAGTACGTCCCGATGACGATCCCGATCATGATCGCGAGCGCAAAATCATGAATGACCTCGCCGCCGAGAAAGAACAGTGCTGCTCCGGCCATCAGGGTCGTCAGCGAGGTGATGATCGTTCTCGAAAGCACCTCGTTGATGCTCCTGTTTATGATAGCGCTCAGCGGGTCTCTCAGGTTGGTCTTGAGGTTTTCACGAATCCGGTCAAATACGACAACCGTATCCGTCAGGGAATATCCTGCAATGGTGAGCAGGGCAGACACGACGATGAGGTTTATCTCTTTGCCGAGGATATAAAAGATTGCAAGGGTGGCGAGAACGTCATGAAACGTCGCAATGGTGGCGCCAATGCCGAACTGGAATTTGAACCGGACGGCAATATAAATCAGGATTCCTATGGTTGCATACACGATTGCCTTTGCTGCGTCATTCCTGAGCCTGCTTCCGACCTTCGGTCCGATGGCTGTAGTAGAATCTATGATGTGCCTGTTGTCAGGGATCTGCTGTGTGAGGACTGCAATTATCTCGTCAGCAACTTTGCTGAGGTCGCCTTCCGATTTTTTCGTCCTGATCAGCACCTTGTTTTCATCAGGGATGTCCTGGAGGTCAAAGTCCCTTATGCCTCCTGCCTCAAGGGCGGTCCTCACGTTCTGCAGCGGGATGCTCTTTTCAAATCTCAGCTGGAGGGCTGTGCCGCCGGCAAAATCGATACCGAGGTTGGCCTTGCCGGTTGCGATCTGGACAATGGCGATGATGCCGAGGATGGTGAGCGACCCGGTGACGATCAGGGCAATATATTTTTTCCCGATGAAATCGATATTGGTATTTTTCAGAATTTCTAACATCGCATCTCCTATATACTCAGCTTTTCAATCTTGTATCTGCTCGTAATAAGGTCGAAGATCGACTTTGTTCCGATGAGAGCGGTGTAGAGGTTGATAGCAACACCGAGGCTGAGGGTTACGGCAAACCCCTTAATCGGTCCGGTGCCGAACTGGAAGAGCACCGCTGCTGTGATAAGAGTGGTCACATGGGAGTCAAAGATGGTTGAAAATGCCTTGTCGTAGCCTGAATCAATGGCAGCGCGCGGGGTCTTGCCGGTCCTGAGTTCCTCGCGGATCCGTTCGAACATAAGCACGTTCGAGTCGACTGCCATGCCTATTGCCAGGATGACGCCGGCGATACCCGGAAGGGTAAGGGTGGCATTCAGCGAGGCCATTGCACCGAAGAGCAGGACAACATTGAGCACCAGTGCGAAATCAGCGATGATGCCTGAAAGCCGGTAGTAGAATATCATGAACACGACAACTGCGATGGTCGCAACGATGCCGGCTATCTTCCCGGCCTCGATGGAATCGGTCCCGAGAGATGGGCCGACCGTTACATTCTGGAGCATCTTCAGCGGGGCCGGAAGCGCACCTGCCTTGAGCACGATGCTCAGGTCTTTTGCATCATCCATGCTGAAATTCCCGGTGATCTGTGCATTGCCTCCGGATATCTTTTCCCGTATCTCGGGTGCTGAATAGACATTATTGTCGAGGATGATTGCCAGTCTTTTCCTCACATTGGCGCCGGTTATTTCCTCGAACCTCTTGGCGCCTTCTGTATTGAATGCGATGGATACGGAATAATCAAGGCTGTACTGGGAATCGAGGCTGACCTTTGCCTCGCTGAGGAGGTCGCCTGTCAGCACGGCATGTTTTTTCAGAAGGAGAGGCGACTTTCTCACCGCGCCGGTCTCCCTGTTGATCCGCTTCTCGAAGAGTATTTCATCGTCGGCAGGTATCTTGTCAGCGAACTGGGCAAGCACCGCCTCTTCCTCGCCGGGGGCGATGGTCTGGGGAAGCTGTGCAGCGATCGGCGCCTCGTCGTCGACGAGCTTGAATTCAAGGAGAGCGGTCTTGCCGATCAGGTCTATGGCCCTCCGGGGGTCTTTCACGCCGGGCAGCTGCACCACGATCTCGTTTTCGCCCTGCCGGTGGATGGTCGGCTCTGAAACGCCGAACTGGTCTATCCTGTTCCTTATCGTCTCAAGTGCCTGGTCAACCGAGTTGTCCTTGATTCGTTTGATTTCGCTGTCGGATATGCTGACAACGAACTTCTGGCCATCCTGGCTGGTCTTGAGGTCGGGATAATTGTCACTCAGGAGTTTTGACACTTCCTGGCTTGCAGGGGATATTTCGATGCCGAGACCGTTTCGTTTGACGTCAGCCTGCAGTTTCTTTTTCTCGATCAGCTCCTTCAGCAGGAAGGCATACCGCTCGGTTGATGACTCGACGGCCTTGTCCCCTTCAACCTCAAAAACAAGATGAAGCCCTCCCTGCAGGTCGAGCCCGAGGACGATGCCCTTGTGCGGCATGTTCTTCTTCCACCAGTCGGGCATTGCCTTGAACAGCGGGGTGTTCGGCAGAAAAAATATAACAGCAACAGCGATAGTGAACCCGATGAACAGGAATCTCCAGAGAACCTTTTTCTTCATCTAACCTCCATAGTCTGAGCCAGAGCGCTGATCAATCTTCGTCGGTCTGTCTGATCCCAGCTATATATGCCTTTCCGTACTTTACCTTTACGTTTTCTGCGATCTTTACCGTGACCGTGTTGGTCTTTACGTCTTCGACAACGCCGTATTCTCCGCCGGACAGTACTACCTTGTCGCCTCTCTTGATGTTGTCGATCATTGATTTATGTTCTTTAGCCTTTTTCTGCTGGGGTCTGATAAGCATGAAATAGAAGATAACGAAGATCAGTACCAGCGGGAGAAAACCCAAAAGGCCGCCGCCCTGTCCCTGCCCCCCGTCAGGGGCAGGCCCCATAGCATAAGCTAATTCTGTAAGCATCATCGCCTCCTGTCCGCCCGGCAGAGATGCCGGGAAGAGAAATTTAGTCCACTACTATACCTTCTTTGAGGAATTTTTATCAAGATTCCGCACCTGCGTAATTTATCATTTTTTATGCTGCCCTGCTCTGTTAAAATACAGCATG
>JBBIUL010000101.1:0-7791 GCA_037440265.1 Nitrospira sp.
TAAAGGACTTTCCGGAAGGGGCTGTGCTCGTAGCAAAGAACACATCCACAAAGTTCGTGACCGTTATGAACAAGGCCAGTGCAATCATCACTGATGTCGGAGGGGTAACAGGGCATATGGCTTCCTTGTCACGGGAATATAACATCCCTACGATACTTGATACAGGGATTGCAACAACCACCATCAGGCACGGACAGATGCTGACGGTGGATGCTGTAAACTGCAATATATATGAGGGCTTCGCCGAGGAACTGCTGCATGCAGCACCAAGGAAAAAAGACCTTTTCAGGGAAACCAACCTCTATAAAGTCCTTGGCAGCGTTTTAAAGCAGATCGCTCCGCTTAATCTCATAAATCCTTCCAGCAGCAATTTCACTCCTGAATGCTGTGTCACCTATCATGACATCACACGGTTTGCACATGAAATGGCAATGAGGGAAATGTTCAGCATTGGTGAAGGGTATGATATCGAGTCGTTGGGCCCCGTTGAGCTGAAGGCCGGCATTCCTATGAAAATTGCATTACTTGACATTGACGGCTGCATCAGGACAGACTCCAAAAAAGTTACACCCGCTGATATTGACTCGATTCCCTTCTGCGCATTCTTGAAGGGTCTTACCGGAATGAAGTGGCCTGAACCGAGACCTGCCGATTTGAAGGGTTTTCTTGAAATGGTTGCCCACACTGCCTCGATCCCTGAAGATGAACTGAAGCAGACAGCTGAACAGAGTTTCGCGCTGGTATCAAAAAATTATATGAACTTCAGCATTCGGCTCGGGTATCACTTCTCGATGGTAGAAGCATATGCCAGCTTTGAGATGAACAATAATTATATCAAGTTCTTTTTTAAGGGCGGCGGCGCTTCCGTTGACAGAAGGATCAGACGGACAAACCTCATAAGAGAAATTTTACGGATGATGGATTTCAGCGTACATGTTAAGGATGATGTGGTTGACGCTACGCTCAGCAAATACCGTCAGCCGTTAACTGAAAGGACGTTGGAGCTTATCGGCAGATTCACCGTGTTCACCAAGCAGCTTGACATGACTCTCTATAATGATGCTGTAGTTGAAATGTTTGTAGAGGAATTTGCAAAAGACCATATCAATAGAAGTTAGTCTTCAATATCCTTAATCTTTGCCTTCAATTCCCTGTTCTCTCGCTCCAGCCTGACCATTTTCATGGCCTTGTTTATGGTAAACAGGATCTGTTCCTTGCGGAATGGCTTGGTAATGAAATCAAAGCCGCCCTTCTGTATGGCCTCAATGGCAGACTGTGCAGTTCCGTATGCCGTGATAAAAATCACGGGCATATTCTCATCAAACTCCCTTATTGCCTCAAGAAGCTCTATCCCGTCAAGTCCGGGCATTTTAAGGTCGGTAATGACGAGATCAAAACCTCCTTTTTTTACAAGATCAAGGGCCTCAACAGGATTATTCGTTGAAACGGTCTCAAATTGGGTTTTTTCCTTTATTATCTTATTGACGAGCTTCAACATGTCCGGTTCATCGTCTACGATCAATATCTTCTCAGGCATATGTCCTCCCAGTAATGAAATGTGATTCGGAATTCAAAAGACAGAATATAAAAACTGTCTCAATACATGCAATTACCTTGTTTTTTGAGTTCTGCATTCTGAATCCTGTATTTTATTCTATTCAGCACCATCTGTATTTGCCGCCGGCAGCGTTATTAAAAAGGTGGTTCCGGGTTCATCTGATTCATCTTTTGTCTTCGTCTCAAAGGCAATGGCACCGCCATGCTTTGTCACAATCCCGTAAGAAACCGACATCCCCAGTCCTGTACCTTCACCCACCTTCTTGGTAGTAAACAGCGGATCGAAAATCTTCGACCTGTGCTCCCGTTTAATGCCGGTGCCTGTATCAGTTAATCTTATTTCGATATGCTCATTATCTGAGGTTTTAGTCGTAATTGTCAGGACCCCGCCTCCCTTCATTGCATGAATCGCATTGTTTATGATGTTCAGATAGACCTCCTGCAATTCTCCAGGTGAACCCTTCACCCTGGGGAGGTCATGCTGCAACTGTTTGACTACTTTTATATCGTTAATGTTGAGCGTATTTTCGACAATATCCAGAACCCCGATTATATTGTCATTAATATCAAGCAGTTCCTCGTCATATTCCTTATACCGGGCAAAGTTCAGCAGATTTTCAACAACCCTCTTGGCATTATTTCCATGTTTTTCAATGGTCTTTAGCATATCATACTCCTCGGAGTCAGGAGAGAACTTTTCTTCGAGCAAATCGGTAAATCCAAGAATAATCCCGAGCGGATTATTTATTTCGTGTGCAACACCGGCAGCAAGAGTTCCGATCGAGGCGAGTTTTTCAGTCCGGTGCATCTCCTCCTCCCGCTCTTTTTCCTTCATTGCAGTAATATCGCGAGAAATGCCCAGCACAGCGTAGAGGTTGCCTTCCTTGTCAAAGAGCCTCCTGAAATTAGTGCTCAGCCAGTATTCACGGTCTCCGATTTTAATGGTATGTGTAATCTGCTTGGCTGTTTTGGTATCAAACACATCCTTGATCGTTTCAAGCAGCATCTCAGCATCACGCTGATCCAGTATCGTCAGGATATTCTGATCAACAATATCATCTATGCTTCTGCTGAAAAACTTGGCCCCGTATCTGTTTATTGAAAGAAATTTCCCTTCATAATCAACCGTGAAAATAATATCGGCAGCATTTTCGACAAGTGATTTGTATCGCTGCTCGGATTTCTTGACCTCAGCAGTCTGTTTTTTAACCTCTTCCTCAAGTGATTTTGACCAGTTGACCATGAGGGTTATAATCGTTAACCCCCCGACCAGAATGACAATAATAATAACTGCCTGCAGAGAAATCTGGCGGATATGTATTGAATGTATTGCATCTTCAACCTCGCTCAGAGGAGCCACAACGGCAACCGACCACAATTTGTCTTCAGCGTTCAGCCTGATAGGAGAATAAGCGATCAGTTTCCTTATCTTGCCCTCTTCCCCCCTGTGCCACCCGGATATGTACCAACTTGTCCCCTCCTTGCCTTTCATCATCATCTCAGCCTGGATCTCGTTTATCTTTTCAAATGAAATCATGGGCTGCTTTTCCTTGCGCGCTTCAAAGGCATTCTTCCCTATGAATTCTGCTTCAGGGTGATATAAGAAAACTCCCCTGCTGTCAATGACCCAGGCATAGCCGGTTTTCCCGGATCCTATATCCTTTGTAATCTTTTGTATCAAGGCAGTTGTGTCAATCGTCAGCACTAATACCCCTGAAAACCTGTCAGGAGCCATAGGGTGGCTTTCATCTGCGGAGACCTGCCACACCGGCAAAGCCATCTTTATCGTAAGTTTCTGGTAGCTGCTCCCGTAAATTTCAGCCGAAACATCACTGATCAGGATAGTTCCCTTGTTCTTTCTCTCTCTTGCCCTTGCCAGATAGTCCAAATCCTCCGGGAATGGATGTGCGGTCTGATAACCATAGTCATTCAGAATATGAGTCTTAATCTGTTTTTTTCCGGGAACGCTGATTTCCTCAACAAACCGTATCTCAATACCTCCCTCATCCCTGATCTTTGTAAAGACGATCTTCATCTGGTCATCCATAAAGGGTATCTCGGAATATTGGACAGACGGGGAAAAACTGAGAAGCGTAATCTCTCTTTTTAGGGATTTAAGGATATTTTCTATCTGGCTCGCTGCATGGCGGGCAATGACAGACTGCTGCTGATTGAAGTCCTCGGTAACAACTTCTTTTGTTTTCTTGGACGACATCCATCCGAGTACCAGAACAGTGCCCAGAAGCAGAGCCATAACCAGACTGACAACAAGCTCGAAGGTTCGGATATTGAAAGGACAATACCGCTCTATCATTGAAACTACGAATCGGTTAAAGCCGGTAAAGTCAAGTTTTTTCTCTTTCAATTACGCACACCTTCTTTATATAAAGGCTGATGGCACATTTATTATCCAGATCCCATCTGAATTATACCCAAATTAATAATTATTTTTTTCAGAATTTTATGAGTCCCGCCGTGGTTGGGCGTTTAACCCCTATTTGTCTTGATGAAGGCATCTGTCCCTCATGATGGCTACCTTCTCCATCAAAATATATTCAGACAGGAGAAAACCAAAGATAAGAAGCGCAAAGGTCCGCGAGAGGATAATCTCTCGCGGACCCGGATTCATTTCAACGATTAATACAGTTGTGGATTATACAAAAGCAGTATTGATGAATCATGCAAATCAGCCATCATTTCAATGTAACCGGCATACCCATCAACGGCCATATGACTGCGGCTGCAAGGGCAATGACAGCCATCAACACCAGGCTTGCAGGTACCCCTGCAAGAAAGAACTGTCCTGTCGTAAACTGCTTTGAATCATAGGCAATTGCATTGGGGGCAGCACCTACGAGAAGCAGAAACGGCATGCCCGCGGTAACAAGCGAAGCAAATAAAATCACCTCGGGAGCAACACCCAGATAGGGAGCGATCACAAGCGCCACCGGAAGTGAAATAGCGATTGCTGCAACATTCATAATAAAGTTGGTCATGATCATGACAAAAAACGAGATGCCGAGTACAAAGACAAACCAGTT
Organism: Nitrospira sp.; assembly: GCA_037440265.1. Lineage (GTDB taxonomy): Bacteria > Nitrospirota > Thermodesulfovibrionia > Thermodesulfovibrionales > UBA6898 > JBBIUL01. The sequence continues at coordinate 4,599 of JBBIUL010000101.1, forward strand.
CGAATCCTGGAACATGACAAGCCAGTTGACAGCCATCCATTTTGCTGCACCGGTATCCCAGAGGCAGAATCCTATACTCATGGCCCCTGCAAACAGGAGTATGATGTTCCAGGGAATTTCTTCAAGATCCTGTATGGTTAATACCTTAAAGATAAAGAATATCAGGGTAGAGACCAGTACGATTGCTGACTTGTTCAACGGCTGGAGAAACGGAATAAACGACTGCAGGGAAAGGACAACAATAACACTCAATACGGTAAGACCTACAAATATCTCTCTGCCGGTAATGGCCCCCATTTCCTTGTACAGCCGCCTGGCTTTCTCCTTCAGCCCGGGGATGACCTTCTTTTCCGGTTTGAACATGACCATCATCATCCCCCAGCAGAGGAAAACCATGAGCCATCCGATCGGAAACATGAATTTTGTTATTTCAAAGAACGTTACATTTGTACCGACAATGTCTTTATAAAACCCTATTGCAACAGCACCCCTCGCAGCGCCAAGGAGGGTGATAATACTCCCTGCCCCGGCAACAAAGGCCATACCGATAAATAATCCTTTGCCGAACTTTGTAGGTTTATTGCCTTCGCCGTATAAGGCATAGATAGCCATAAGGAGCGGAAACATGGTTGCGGCAACTGCCGTGTGAGCCATGATATGGGTAAGCGCGGCAGTAACAACAAAACAGCCGAGGTAGATCATGCTCGTCTTTTCTCCGACAATCGTCAGCATCTTGTAAGCGAGCCTTTTTGTGAGTCCCGATTTTGTAAAAACCATTCCGATAACAATTGAACCAAAGATAAAAAGCACTGAAGGGTCCATAAAATCCTTAAAAGCCACCTTTGCAGGCCTGATCATGAAAAGTGCCTGGAATACGCCGATTGCCAGGCTCGTAACACCAATGGGGATGACTTCAAACACCCACCACGTGCCTGCGAGCAGAAAAAGGGCGATAGCTGCCTTTCCTTCCTTTGTCAGCACAAAATGTTCTCCCTTGGGGTCAACAGCGTCAGGCAGCGGGTTCATAAAATAAATGCCGAAAAAGAATGCCAGTCCCAGCAGAATAAAAAAAGTCCTTTTCCAGTCAAATGGAGCTTCCGCAGGAGCCAGTTTCAGTTCATCAGGTGCTTCGGGAAGCCCCTCCGAAAGCCTCACCTCTTTCTTTTTGTCAGCCATGTTAAATCCTCCAATCAGTCACAATATTTAAAATAATGTTTCCCTATGACAGCACTACTTTTGATATCTCTTCAAATACCTCTTTCATACGTATGATCCCGACAATTTTCTCTTCATCGATAACCGGCAAAATCATGGTATTCTGCCTGAGCATGAGATAGGCTGCCTTTGTTATCGGGTCATTTGAACTGACATGCCCTTCGATCCGCATCATTACTTCACTGACCGGCCTCTCGGCAAGCTCCTTTGATTTGTCTGAAACAAGGCTGTCCCAGACCACTGAAAGGCTTTCCGTGCTTTCGGTATACCCCTGTGCCTTTGTTGATGTCGTCAGGAATTTCGGCTCAAGCCCCTTCAATACATCTTTCATCGTCAGGGTACCCATGAGATTATATTTCTCGTCAAATACCAAAATTGCCAGTGGATGAAAGCACTTCTCCGACTCGAGCATGGACTTGCTTATCATTGCAATTGCCTGTTTCAGGGTAAACCAGTACGGGACATGAGGATAGTCAAATATGTCGATCTTCAGGTCTCCTGCTTTCTTGCTGCTCTCCATCTTCTGCACCTCCTTGAGTTTATAAATGTTTCTTAGTCAGTTTTTCGATTCTTTTTTATCGAATACTCTCGAATTCCATATGAAATTTATATTTATTGCCGCTGCCGAGCAGTTTAGTAAATGCCAGTGGTTTATTTTCATAGCTCAGGAGAAGTCTGTTCACCATAAGACCCGTCTCTCCCTCATGTACTTTCAGGAATTCAGCGGCCCTTCTGTCCAACTGCGTAACTTCCACCGTCTGCATCGCCTTATGTATTTTGTAAAACGACCGTTCCTGGATCAAATAATAGACGGATACGTTTTCAGTAATTTCTTTTTCGAGATTTTCAATCCCCTCTATAATATTAGCAGGAAGGTACGACTCTTCAAAGACTATCGGTTCATTATCCCGGATGCGCACCTGTATCAGATACAAGACTTTTTCTCCCTCGGCTAATTTCAGGAGATCCCTAACATAGCCCTGAGGGATGATGATCCCCTTCTCCCTGATTGCCCTTGCCTCTCCGCTTGCCTTTCCAAATATCTCTCCTGTCAGCCTGAACTTCATGGTATAACCGGACTTTGGAAGCGTGGTTTCTACAAAAGTTCCCTTCCCCTGTATCTTAGTCAGAAATCCGTCAGTGACGAGGTTATTGACCGCCTGCCGGACGGTTGCTTTACTAACCTGAAATAATGCGCAGAGTTCATCTTCAGAAGGGATGCGCATGCCTACCGGCCATTCCTTAAACTGAATCTTGTCCTGGAATATGCGGGTAAGCTGTATATACAGCTTGTCCTGACTTAATCTATCTATTTTTCTCTCCATATTATTGCTCATAACATTATAATGACCTAACTATATAACTTATTTTAGTTTTTGTCAAGCAGTGTTTTAGATGTTTTTTAATAATCAAGTTTTTAGGAAGGGGTTTTTTGTGTATCTAAAGGAATTTAAAGAATAATATCTTAAATCTTGATGGTCGTGAAAGCAGATATGTCTTTTATAAAATTATCATAATACTCATTAACTATCGCATCATTGTTCATGATCATATCGATCTGTCTTGTATGAATAATCAGATATCCCAATATCTTCAGGCGCTCCAGTAAATAATCCTTATCAAAGCCTTCAAGGCGGGCAATAACCGAATCTTCATACATCTCAAGCCTGAACCCGTATTTTTCGAGTATCCTTCCAATGAATTCAACCCTCCTCATCCTCCTTGAAATGTCCGCAGCACCACCCTTGAAGGTGAAGCTTATATAGTTATCCTTCTTCCAGTCTGAGATATAGGCCTCTACTATTGAAAAATGGAAGCCCAGCCTCGAGCTGAGGTTGCAGAAATTCCTGGAGATGATAAAGTAGTTGTTGTCTGCAAAGCTGGACTGCATGGAAGGCTCAATTTCAGTATTCATGGTAGCCTCAAACATTACTGACATGAATCCTTTTGTATCAACCGGAGGCGGCCCTTTCCAGGG
>JBBIUL010000102.1:0-7616 GCA_037440265.1 Nitrospira sp.
GCAGGGGTTAAATGAAGGATTTATGGAATAGACTATCAATCAGGCATAAGATTATTTCGATTATCGTCTTGACCATCTTGCTTGTTACTATTACGATCCTTCCTGTTATTTCAAATCTCATAAAAGAGGCCCTTGTCAGACAGCAGCAGAATCATCTGGAGAGTGTAAAGAACCTTGCTGTAAAGCTCTTTGACGACTATCAGAGCAAGGTCACGAATTACACGAAACTCTTTAGCCATGACAGGGAAATAAAAGATAGCCTTTTTTATCATGCCGAACTCTCCGGCGAACGTGAGCACCCGCTACGCGCCATCACCCGCCTTTTCAGATCGTTTGATGTCAGCACTATAGAAATTGGCGATTCCAGGGGCCGGGTTGTTGCAATCGCTGAGGCCCCTGATCTGTATGGCGATGAGAGAGGCAATGATCCTCTTATAAGGAGTGCGCTTGACGGCAAGGTGATGTCAGGGATTGCGCTCACAAGGCAGGGCTTTATCATCAGGGCATCTGCGCCCATTTATTACAATGAAAACCAGATTATCGGCACCATAACCTCCGGGGTGTTCCTTGATGACAGCCTGCTTTCGAAAATCAAACAACTGAGCAACACGGATATCGTTATTGTCGATGCTGAAACCCGTATCATCTCCTCTACTCTGCCGCAGGGAAAAAACAGTGGAGATCAGAAAACGGGCAATGCGCTATCGGAAAAAGTTCTCTCCGGAAAACTGATTATTAAGTTCCCCCTTGCTGATATGAGCAGCACAACCATCGGGACCGTGATGGTTATCTAGGAGGACCGGCTTCCTGGGATCATCGCAAGGATACACATTACTCTCCTGATTCTGCTTCTGACCATTTCAGCGGTTTCTGTCTTTATTCTGATTCTGGTCATGAACAGGGTTATGAAGCCGGTTGTGAGACTTAAGGAAGGTGCAGAGAGGATTGGGAAAGGCGAATTCGGCTATAGGATTGAAGTTCCCTCAAAGGACGAGATAGGGGAACTCTCGGAAGGCTTTAATAGAATGGCAATGAATCTGGAAAGGGTCCGCAGCATTGAGGAACGTCTCTATCAGTCAGAACGTCTTGCGGCTGTAGGAAAATTTGCAGCAGGCATTGCACATGAGATCAACAACCCTATAGGAAATGTGATCGGAATTGCAAAACTCAGATTAAAGAACACTCAAGATGCCCCGGCAAGGGAAGACCTTGAATCGATTATTAAAGATGCCGGCAGATGCGCAAATATCATCAAGGATCTGCTTGTTTATTCCCGTCAGTCTCCGCCTAAGAAAGAACTGACTTCGGTCGAAACCCTTATTGACGATGCCGTCAGAACTCTCAGACAGCAGGCAGACTCAAAGCACATCGATATTGTAAAAGAATTACATCCCGGCCTGCAAACTATATCTGTTGATCCGCTTCAGATGAGTCAGGTTTTGAGCAATGTCCTGATTAATGCAGTCCAGTCAATAGAAACATCGGGTAAAATTATCATCAATACCTCATTGATTGAAGACTCTTCACTTGCTGCCACAACTCACGGGGAGGCGAAAATGAAAGTGGCCGAGATATCGATATCAGACAATGGCATTGGCATCGATGACGATGTCAGAAAAAAGATGTTTTATCCTTTCTTTACGACAAAGGTAGTTGGTGAAGGGACTGGCCTGGGTCTTGCAATCAGTTACGGCATAGTCCAGAACCATGGAGGCGAGATTATTGCAGAGAGCAGAAAAGAACACGGAAGCACATTCAGGATCAGACTGCCGATAGGAGAAGGAGATGGATAGGCCACTACGTATTATAGCGATAGATGACGAAGAGACGATGCTGAAGATAATCAGGAGGTCGCTTGAGCCTGAGAACTGTTTTGTAGAGACATTCGGCAATGCCTCTGATGCAATTACAAGGCTTCGAAACGGTGAGCCGGTGGATATCGTCATTACGGACCTCATGCTTCCGGATTTCGACGGCTTCAGGGTGATCGAGGAAGTGCGCAATGTTGACAGGAACATATTCGTAATCGTAATTACTGCATATTCTTCTGTCGAGTCTGCGGTAAAGGCCATACGATCGGGAGCATATGATTTCATTCCAAAACCCTTTGACCCAGAACATATAGCGATTGTTGTGAAGCGGGCCTCAGAAACAAGGAGCCTTAAGCTTGAAAACATAGGTCTGAAAAGACAGTTGGAGGGACTGCCCGGCTCAGGCGAAATAATAGGCTCCAGTCTTGTCATGAGACAGGTATTCAATATGATCGAAAAGGTCAAAGATACGGACGGAACGGTGCTGATCATGGGGGAAAGCGGCGTCGGCAAAGAGCTTGTTGCACGGGCTGTCCATTATGGAAGCAAAAGGGCACAGAGGCCTTTCATAGCTATCAATTGCGGTGCCCTGCCTGACGAACTTCTTGAGTCAGAGCTCTTCGGGTATGAAAAAGGTGCTTTTACCGGAGCAGTAAACAGAAAAACAGGACTGTTTGAGGCAGCTGAGGGAGGAACAGTTTTTCTCGATGAGGTAAGCAGTATAAGCCCAATGATGCAGGTTAAATTGCTCAGATTTTTGCAGGAGAGGAGCTTTATGAGGCTGGGAGGCAAAGAAACCATAGGCGTTGATGTACGGGTCATTGCTGCCACGAATGAATACCTTAAGGATGCAGTGGACAGGGGTGCATTCAGGAAAGACCTTTTTTATCGTCTGAACGTTATCCCTGTCGAGATACCGCCTTTGCGTGAAAGGAGAGAGGATATACCTCTTCTGATCAGACATTTTGTCCGGAGATTCTCTCAAAGAATGGAAAGAAAAGTCACAGGCATAAACAAGGAGGCAGAAGATCTGCTCAGGCGATATAAATGGGAAGGGAATGTAAGAGAGCTTGAGAATGTAATCGAGAGGGCGATTACAATAACGGATAATGAGGTTATCGGCATCGACGACCTGCCAGAAGAGATCAAAACTAATAGCGAAACTCTGTCCAATAGTCTGGCCCCGTATCCGAAAACACTCACTCTTTTCGATCTTGAACGTCTTCATATTGCAGATGTCTTAAAGTCTGTCAACGGCAACAAAAGTAAAGCTGCACGCATGCTTGGGATCGACTACAGCACGCTTTTGAGAAAAATAAAGGCGATGGATATATCTCTATAGCAAAATGCCATACATGTTGCAACCTGCTTGTGGATTTTGCTTTATTTTCAGAAATTGCACTTAAGATGAAATTCGATTTTAAGGATTTCTTATAAATCTTTTTTGAGTTTCTAAAAAGAATGCCTCGAAAGTAATAGATTCTTTTCCATATCCTTTAATCCTGCCTTCCTCAATTCCATCTGGCATTTAAATTGTAATACTTCTGCGTATACAGGAAGGAGGTGACGGACTGAGTTCGCGGTTCTCAACACATAATCTTTTTTGATAGGAGGATGAGGAGTGAGAAAATTTATATTTACAGCATTATCCTTGTTGTTTGTCTTGACTGCGGCGCTTTCAGAGGCTTCAGACCATACCTTTGCTTTAAACGGCAAGGGAAAAGTATTTGTTATCGACGAAGCAAAGGATGAATTTGTCGCAACTATTGACTGGAGCGGAAAAGGGGGCACCTTAGGCAGCCTGACACCTGACCTGAAGAAGCTTTATGTTTCTGCAGCCGGAGAGGGACAGGATAAAGTGGCTGTTATAGATGCGAAAAATATGAAGCTGATTGGCGAGATAGCAACCGGGTCCCGCCCTAAGCACGGGCTTGTGTCGCCTGACGGAAAAATACTCGGCATAAACCACTGGGGACTCAATGACGGGAAACTCAATGTTACTTTTATTGATGTGAAGACAGATAAGATTGTAAAAAACCTTCAACTACCGGTTGACAATAAGGATGCGAAAGGTGTTACGTCGATGCATAATGCCTGGAGCTGGGACAGCAGATATTTTTTCACTGCCAGTTATGCTGATGACAAAATTTATGTAATTGATGCGAAGAAAAACTTCAAGGTTATACGGGAAATAGTGTTCGACAGCCATCCTCATTACTTTGCCCCATCGCATGATGATAGGGAAATGTGGATAACGCTTGAAGGCAGGGATCCAAATGCAAAGCCGAGGATTGTGGTGATGGCAATGCCTTCAATGACAATTACCCATGAAATAGGAATGACACTGGCCGAGGGAGAAGTCATAGAAGGGCATCACGGGAATTTTGACAAGGAAGGAAAATATTTCTACCTGTGCAACAGGGGGCCGGGATCAAAACTTGAAGGGATAAGCGTCAACATTTACGATGTCAAAACCAAGAAACTTGTAAAACATCTTATAGCAGGAGGAAAGGGAGAAGGACACGCCTATATCAGCCGTGACGGAAGATATGCCGTTATCACTCAATATGGCGATAATATCCTCACATTTATTGACACAAGGACACACGAAAAGGTGAAGGAACTGAAAGTCGGTTCGAAGTCTCACGTAGGCCATATCACGTTTAATAAGGACAGTTCAAAGGCATATGTCAGCAACTCAAAAGACGGCGCAGTATATGTTGTTGATATGAAGAATCTGGAACTCGTCAAGAAACTTGATATGGGAACGGATGGAGGGGCCGGGCAGGTGTTGAATACTTATACAAACTACTTTGAACTTGCCGGAAAACCCGGGGAATAGCCTCCTTTTTTCAAACACCGGCGGTTGGATACATACCAGCCGCCGGTGTTCTTGTTGAGGCAAAATTTAGTTAAGAACCCTGCGCCAAGAGCGCAGGGCGTAAAAGTCAAACATCAAACAGCTTCAGCTGTTTTATATCCTTTTCCCTTCCTTGATTCTTGATATATTTCTCTATAACTTCTTTATTGCCTTTTCCACTGATTGTTGCTATGTAGTACCCATCTGTCCAGAATTCCCCTCCCCATAATTCCTTCTTTATTCCTGGCTCATCAGCAAATATCTTCTGCCCCGTTATACTCTTTATCGTTCTTATTACTTGCCCCCCTGAGTACTTCGGTAAAAATCTGCACAATATATGCATATGATTCTGGTCAAATCCAACTGTACTCGGCTCTATATCATATCGTTCCTTGAATCCTGCTAATGTCCTTACGATTACTTCTTGTACTTTCTCATTCATTAATGCTTTCCTGTACTTTACTGTCAATTGTATGTGGTAATAGCACTCGGAAACATTATGATGCCAATACCATAAACCATCTTCTATCTTTACCATCCATCATTATATCTTTTTTTCCCTTCTCCAATGGAAAGCAATTCAGCCCTGTGCCAAGAGCACAGGGAGTTCTTGCTTATTCATTAAAAAAACATTCTTTGCTCACAGCCTTCAATAAATTATCTCAGCCAGTACAGTCTCTCCTGCCTTGACCGTCTCATTCATTTTTACTTTAATATCAGTATCCTTTGGCAAATAAACATCCAGCCTGGAGCTGAATTTTATTATCCCATACCGTTCACCGCGCTTCAGTACATCGCCGGCCTTTTTCCTGCAGACCGCACGTCGTGCTACAAACCCGGCCACCTGTCTGACCAGGATATCCCCATATCGGGTTTCAAGGACCATTTCGATGTTTTCATTCTTCATGGAGGCGTCATCTTTATATGCGGCAAGGAACCGTCCTTTGTTGTGTTTTACTGTTTTTATTTTCCCGTCGCAGGGGGCGCGGTTGACATGGACGTTTAACGGGGACATGAATATGCTGATCTGCTTTGTATCCGCCAGAAGATGCCGGTCTTCATAAACATCCCTGATTACAATCACCTTGCCGTCGGCAGGCGAGACAAAGAGATGTTCCCCCTGAGGAATGTTCCGCTCAGGGTCTCTGAAGAAATAGCACATGAATCCTGTCAGCAGAAAAGGAACAAGTGCAAATGCAGTTCCGGCGAAGAAGGCAGCCGCAATGGTCAGCAGCCCGAAAGCGACAATAAAAGGGTACCCCTCAGGGGCGAATTTAAACAACTTTGAAAGAGGCAGAGGTCGAGGTTAAGGTTGAGAGGAAAATTCCAGTCTCACGCTTAACCTTTGCCTTAACCTTAACCTTCCTGTTTTTCATGCCTTTGATTTATCTACGAGTTTTCCCTTCTTGAGCCAGGGCATCATCGCTCTGAGCCGTGCCCCGACCTCTTCAATCTGATGCTGTTCGCCTTTTCTGGTGAGGGCATTGAATGACGGTTTATTGGCCCTGCATTCAAGCAGCCATTCTTTTGCGAAGACTCCGTCCTGTATTTCCTGGAGGATCTTTTTCATCTCTTTTTTTGTTTCTCCGGTGATAACCCTGGGGCCTCTTGTCAGATCACCGTACTGTGCAGTGTTGCTTATGGAATATCTCATGTTCGATATGCCGCCCTCATAAATAAGGTCGACAATCAGTTTTACCTCATGAAGACATTCGAAATACGCCATTTCCGGTGCATAGCCTGCCTCGACAAGGGTTTCAAACCCTGCCTGGATCAGAGATGTTATGCCGCCGCACAAAACAGCCTGTTCACCGAAGAGATCAGTCTCTGTCTCTTCCCTGAAATTGGTCTCGATGATGCCGGCCCTTCCGCCGCCTATTGCAGAGGCATAGGCGAGGGCGACCTCTTTGGTGTTTTTTGAGGGGTCCTGATGGACTGCAATGAGACACGGCACTCCGCTGCCTTTTGCATATTCTGACCGTACGAGGTGGCCGGGGCCTTTTGGAGCAGCCATGAAGACATTGGCGTCGTCAGGCGGGACAATCTGGCCGAAATGGATATTGAACCCATGGGCAAAGGCCAGATAAACACCCTTTTTCAAATTCGGGGCTATTTCTGCACGGTAGATATCGCCCTGGTATTCATCAGGGAGAAGAATCATGATAACATCGGCAATCTTTGAGGCCTCGGCAGGGGTCATGACCTTGAATCCTGCTTTTTTTGCCTTGTCCCAGCTTGCCCCCTTCCTTAAGCCGATGGTTACATCCATGCCGCTTTCCTTCAGGTTGTTCGCATGGGCATGTCCCTGGCTGCCGTATCCCATGATCACAATCTTCTTCTTTTTCAGCGCTGCCGGATTTGCATCTTTATCGTAATAGACCTTTATCATACTTCCTCCTTGAGTAAGGTAATGTTTTTTCAGGGTAAAAAGAAAACAGGTCTTATTATATTACAAATGACGGGAATTTTCTATTTGAACGGAAAAGTTCAGTGCTGACTGGCGCAGTATATCTGATCAAACGTCGGTGCCAGTCTTACAAATGCGTTGAGAACCTGAGGGTCAAAGTGTTCCGGCATTGACCTGCCGTCGCCTTCTGTTATGATCCGGAATGTTTCCATGTGGCTAAGTCCGCCACGGTACGGCCTTTTGCTCCTGAGAGCATCATACTGGTCCGCAAGCATGATGATCCTTCCTTCAACAGGGATCTCATCGCCTTTAAGGCCGGAAGGGTATCCGCCTCCGTCCCAGCGCTCGTGATGCGACATGGCTATGGATGCAGCCAACTGGATGCTCGGATAGGATGATCCGGCAAGCACTTTGTTGCCGATGACCGTATGATTCTTCATGATGTCGAACTCATTACTGGAAAGTGCAGCGGGCTTCAACAGTATGTTGTCAGGGATGCCGACCTTCCCGATGTCATGCATCGGACCTGCAAAGGCAA
>JBBIUL010000103.1:0-7581 GCA_037440265.1 Nitrospira sp.
GTAATTTCAGAAGAGCTCTATCTCTGCCACCGGGACGGGAGCAGGATCCCCGTCGAAGTGAGTGCAAATACCCTGGAACTTGGCGGCAGAAAGATCATTCAGGGAATTTTCAGGGATATTTCCTTTCATAAGAAGGCTGAAGAGGCGCTCCAGCAGGCAAACGACAAGGCACAGGCCCGACTCGGCAGGCTTTCAGCCCTCCATGCAATCGACATGATTATCAATTCAAGCCTTGACCTGAAGGTAACACTCAACGAATTCCTGGACCAGGTTATCTCCGAACTGAAAGTCGATGCAGCAGATGTGCTTTTATTGAATCACTATACACAGATGCTCGAATTTGCCGCAGGCAAGGGATTTCTTTCACCGGAGATGAAATATCCGGCCATACGTCTTGGCGAGGGGATTGTCGGCAGGGCTGCCATGGACCGGAAAAACATAAGCATCCCCGATCTCCGCAAGGAGACCGGAGTATGCAAGCGCACGGACATACTCGAGGCAGAGGGGTTTATCTCATACTATGTTATTCCACTGGTTGCCAAGGGACAGGTAAAAGGGGTGCTCGAAATATTTCACCGCTCCCCATTGCATTTTGATGCTGAATGGGTAGGGTTCTTCGAGGCCCTTGCTGCCAAGGCAGCCATTGCAATCGACAACGCTGCGCTGTTTGATGATTTGCAGCGGTCGAACATTGAACTGACGCTTGCATATGACGCGACGCTTGAAGGGTGGGCCCGCGCACTTGATCTGCGCAGCAAGGAGACCGAGCGCCACACCGAGCGGGTTACTGAAATGACCCTGAGGCTTGCGAGGGAAATGGGTTTGAGTGACAGGGAATTGATGCATATCCGGCGGGGTGCGCTTCTGCACGATATCGGCAAGATAGGCGTGCCCGACAGTATCTTGCAGAAACCAGGCGCTTTAACCCCTGAAGAGTGGGAGATCATGAAAAACCATCCGGTCCATGCATTTGAAATGCTTCTGCCTATAGCCTACCTCAGACCTGCGCTTGATATCCCCTACTGCCATCATGAAAAATGGGACGGCTCAGGGTATCCGCGCGGCCTGAAAGGCGAACAGATCCCCCTTGCTGCCCGGATCTTTGCGGTTGCAGATGTGTGGGATGCAATGTATTCAGAGAACCGGCCGTACCGGGAGGCCTTGACTGAACAAAAGGTGCGGGAACATATCCGTTCACTTTCCGGGGTCCACCTTGACCCGAAGGTTATCGATATCTTTTTGCAGATGGACTGGTGAGCAAAGTTCATACGCATCCCCGAACGATTTAGTCTGATATAATAGGATATTTCCAAAGGAGTGTAATTGAATGCCTGATGAAGACCTCTCTAAACTGAAGATTGACAAGGCGGCATCATCCGTCCAGCGTTCGAAGCAGAAGAAGCCATTTTTCCTGGCAGCTGCACTTGTCCTTGCTGTGCTTGCGGTTGTTGCCTTTGTATCCGGGATATTTTCACCGGCTGTTGAGGTGGAGCCTGCCCTGGTGAGCAAGGTATATCCTTCTCTTACGATGACGCTGCTGAATGCGAGCGGTTATGTTGTACCGCAGAGAAAGGCAGCGGTGGCTTCAAAGGTCACGGGCCGTCTGATATCAGTGCATGTTGAGGAGGGGAGCATCGTGAAGAAAGGCGATATCATTGCAGTGCTCGAAAACGAAGATGCTCTTGCTGCCAAACAGCAGGCAATGGCAAACCTTGCAGTTGCGCAGGCAGATCTTGAGAAGGCAAAGGCGGAGCAGCGCGATGCACGGCTCCATCGTAACAGACTCAGCGAACTCCTCAAGGAACAACTGGTGCCGAAGGCAGACTATGATGCTTCGGAGGCCCGGTACAATATTGCGGCTGCTGCGGTTGAAGGGGCGGAAGCAAGGATAAAAGCAAGCACAGCGTCCCTCCGCGAAGCCGAGGTTGCACTCGGATATACCTCTCTTCGAGCTCCGTTTGATGCGGTGGTTCTTACAAAGAATGCAGATGTCGGTGATATTGTGACCCCTATCGGTGCTGCAGCTGAGGCAAAGGCTGCCGTGGTGACCATAGCCGACATGAGTTCATTGCAGGTTGAAGCAGACGTCTCCGAATCGAATATCAGCAAGGTAAGGCTGGGACAGCCATGCGAAATCCAGCTCGATGCACTGTCGGACCGACGCTTCCGCGGTGAAGTGCATATGATTGTCCCGACTGCTGACCGGACAAAGGCATCGGTAATGATAAAGGTCCGCTTTATTGATAAAGACACCCGTATCCTGCCGGAGATGAGCGCGAAGGTTTCCTTTCTTGAAAGACAGCTGGAAGAAAAAGAGATGACCCCGCGCACAGCGGTGCCCAGCGAGTCGGTTCGAAAACGCAACGGCAAATCTTTTGTGTTTCTCATTCAGGATGAGCGGATCGCAGACACGGAGATCGTTGCAGGTGAATCAATCGGTGATATGATTGAAGTAATCAGCGGGGTACAACCGGGTGACCGGATAGTCTCGAGACCTTCCGAGAAATTGCGGGACGGCATGCGGATAAGGATTCCTGAAAAATAAGGACGGACATCCGTCCCGGACTACGTATTATTCGGGGGAGAATGAATAACCGCAGTACAATTGTAGAGATCAAAAACCTTTTCAAATCGTATCGCAGGGGTTCTCAGGTCATCCAGGTGCTGCAGGACATCAACCTCAGCATTGAAGAGGGGGAGTTTATGGCCCTGATGGGGCCTTCCGGATCAGGGAAAAGCACGCTCCTGAACCTGATTGCAGGCATTGACAAGCCTGACAGCGGAATTATCAGTGTCGGAGATGTAGACATCACCGGACTTTCGGAAACAGAGCTTGCTTCATGGCGAAGCCTGAACATCGGATTTATTTTCCAGTTTTACAACCTCATCCCGGTGCTTACCGCATTCGAAAACGTCGAACTTCCCCTGCTGCTTTCAGGGCTTTCAAAAAAAGAACGAAGAGAGCATGCTGAGACCGCACTGAGGGTGGTAAATCTTTCAGACCGGATGGAGCATTATCCCGGGCAGCTCTCGGGGGGGCAGCAGCAGCGGGTGGCAATAGCGCGCGCCGTTGTGACAGACCCGCTCATCCTTGTTGCAGATGAGCCCACCGGTGACCTTGACCGTGTCTCTGCCGGAGAAATCCTTCAGCTTATGGAGCGGCTTGTTCAGGAACTCAACAAGACCATCATTATGGTGACCCATGACCCACGGGCAGCAGAGACTGCCCATCTGATCAGGAACCTCGACAAGGGGGTCCTGAATGCACATAGTTAAGCTGCTGGTACGGAATGCCTTCAGGCACAGGCTGAGGACATTCCTGACCGTTGTCGGCGTAACCATTGCCATCCTTGCCTTCGGCCTGCTGAGGACGGTTGTCAGCGCCTGGTACGCCGGTGTCGAGGCTTCTTCAGCGAGCAGGCTCATCACGCGCAACGCCATCTCGCTCGTATTCATGCTCCCGTTTTCCTATAACGAAAAGATACGCCAGGTGGAGGGGGTCGGCACAGTATCCTATGGAAACTGGTTCGGCGGCATCTATATCAGTGAGAAGAATTTCTTCCCCAATTTTGCAGTTGAGCCGAAGACATACCTTGAGCTGTATCCGGAATTCATAATACCGCCTGATCAGAAGGGAGCATTCATCCGTGACAGAAAAGGTGTTGTCGCAGGCCGCAAGATTGTCGAGAAGTTCGGATGGCGGCTCGGCGATACCATAACCCTGAAGGGTACTATTTTCCCCGGCAACTGGGAGTTCACCCTGAGGGGTATTTACCGGGGCAAGGACAAGACAACCGATGAGACCCAGTTTTTTTTCAACTGGGAATATCTGAATGAGTCGGTCAGGAAGATGATGCCGGCACGGGCAGACACCGTCGGTTTTTATATCATCGGTCTGAAGAGTCCTGACCTCGCCTCTGAAGTGGCATCAGATATCGATGGAACATTCAGGAATTCACTTGCTGAAACACTTACCGAGACTGAACGGTCTTTTCAGATGGGTTTTGTGTCCATGACAGAGGCCATTGTCATCGCCATCCAGCTTGTATCATTTGTAATCATCATCATTATCATGGCCGTGGTGGCAAATACCATGGCGATGACCGCGCGCGAACGGTTTGTCGAATATTCCGTCTTCAAGACCCTCGGGTTCGGAAAGTGGCATATTGCAGGGCTCATATTCGGAGAATCGTTTTTTATTACCATGACCGGGTGTGCTGCCGGCATTCTGCTCACATTTCCTGTTGCAAAAGTGTTTGCCGCCGAACTAAGCACCTACTTCCCGATTTTTAATGTTTCCGGAGAGACAATAGTCCTGGATGTTGGAGCAGCCCTGCTTGTCGGTTTTATTGCCGGGCTGATTCCCACCTGCCGCGCCATCAATATCCGCATCGCTGACGGCCTCAGGAGGATCGGCTGAAGTGAACATCCCGCTTTCCTACAGTTTCAGAAATCTGCTGACGAGGAGACTCACTACCGTGCTGACGGCATCGGGCATGGCACTGGTCGTATTTGTTTTTGCCTCAGTGCTTATGCTTGCTGAAGGCCTCCGGAAGACCCTTGTTGATACAGGCTCGCATGATAATGCAGTGGTGATACGAAAAGCGGCAGTCTCTGAGGTCCAGAGCGGAATCGATCGTCTGCAGGCATCAGTGGTTGAAACACAGCCGGAAGTTGCCTCAGGTCCGGACGGGACCCCGCTGCTTGCAAAGGAGCTGGTAGTCCTCATAAATCTTCAGAGGAGGGGAAGCACAAAACCTGCCCAGGTGGTCATACGGGGCATTTCTGAAAAATCGCTGTTCCTTCGGCCCCAGGTGAAACTGACAGAAGGACGCATGCCGCATCCCGGCTCGTCAGAGATCATTGCCGGGTCAAGCATTTCGAGGCGGTTCAAGGGTGGCGGTCTGAATGAAACGCTCCGGTTTGCGATGCGCGACTGGAAGGTCGTCGGTATTTTTGATGCGGGAAATACCAGCTTTAATTCCGAGATCTGGGGTGATGCAGACATGATGATGCAGTCGTTCCGCAGAAACGCTTATTCCTCAGTCATATTCAAACTGCGCAGTACTGCTGAATTCAGCGCTGTTAAGGAACGCATCGAGAGCGACCCCCGGCTGACGCTTGAAGCAAAAAGAGAACCAAAATATTATGCCGACCAGTCAGAAATGATGGCGAAGTTCCTGCGCATCCTCGGGATGACATTGACGATTATCTTTTCGCTGGGAGCGATTATAGGTGCAATGATCACTATGTATGCCGCAGTCGCAAACCGTACACAGGAGATCGGGACCCTTCGTGCCCTCGGATTCCGCCGGAGAAACATCCTTATAGCATTTCTTGTTGAATCGCTGCTGCTCGGCCTGATCGGCGGATGCACCGGACTCTTTTTCGCCTCTTTTCTGCAGCTGTTTACCGTATCTACACTGAATTTCCAGACGTTTTCAGAGCTGGCTTTTTCTTTCACCCTTACCGCTGAAATAACATATAAAGGGATGTTATTCTCGCTGATCATGGGTTTTGTCGGAGGGGTCCTGCCTGCGGTAAGGGCATCACGGATGAATATTGTTGATGCGCTGAGGGCGGTGTAAAATAATTTTTCAATTGTCATTTAATGCTTGTCAGATGTGCAAAGCAGTAGTGTATATATTCTGTAATGAGGTAAAATAACAAAAGGGAACCATGAAAAAGACTGACAAAAAAATCATCCTTTTTGACAGAAACCCTACCGGGAGAGAGACACATGTTGAAGAGAAATCTGCATCCGGCAGTAATGAGGAGTGCAGATGCAAGGAGGTTTCGAAAAAAACATTCCCTGAGATGATGAAACTTATGCTGGACGATCTCGCCTTCTGGAAAAAAGAAAAAAAGTAGAAGGTGTTTATTTATCGGCTTGTTGAAGTAATTCGGGGGTAATGATGGCGAAGAAGAACTGTTGGGAGATAATGAAGTGCGGGCGTGAACCGGGTGGAAAGAACGCAGGAGAGCGCGGTGTCTGCCCGGCTGCAAAGGATTCAAGGCTCAGCGGGGTTCACGGCGGGAAGAATGCCGGCAGGGCATGCTGGGTGATTGCTGGAACGTTCTGTGAGGGTGAAGTGCAGGGGACCTTTGCCCAGAAATACCGCGACTGCACAGTCTGTGAATTCTATCGTCGGGTAAAAAAAGAGGAGGGGAAGAGTTACCAGACCTCCCTTGTTCTCCTTAAGAAACTGAAGGTCATAAAGTAGTTGCTCTTTTGTTTTTCCTGTTTCATGAGAAACCCCACCTGATTGTGATGCTTCAGAATATATAGTATAGTTATAATATGAACAGAAGAAATTTCCTTGAGATTCTCCTCATCTCTATATTTATTGCTGCTGTTGGTTTTTCGCTGGCAGGGGCAGAACCCTGCAGGCCTACTGAACCCGATATGCTCGGTCCCTTTTACAAGCCGGATGCACCTGTACGCTCCAGTGTCGGGAAAGGATATATTCTCAGCGGTACAGTGCGTTCATCGAGGGACTGTTCTGTAATAAAAGGAGCCCGGATCGAATTCTGGCTCACCGGCCCAGAGGGACAGTATGATGACCGGTACAGGGCAACAGTTTTCACGGACAGCAAAGGGGCCTACCAGTTTGAGAGCAATGCCCCAAAACCATATGCCGGCAGGCCGCCTCATATCCATGTGCGTATTTCCGCTCAGGGGTTCAGGGTGCTTGTGACACAGCACTATCCCCAGAAAAACACATCCAGTGCCATCTTTGACATAGTCCTGATTCCTGCTGAATAATATTCTGGACGGCTTCTCATTAAAATCATTTTGGATGCTGCTGCTGATCAGTCGTTTATGAGGTTTTTCTGAGGCGCGCAAATCTGGTGAAGGTCCCGTCACGTTCAGATTCTTTTGTAAAGCCTTTCTGTTCAAAGAGTTTGATCGTTTCCATCATATCGCCCTTGCTGACTTCTATTTTGGGCTCGTAAATCGAGAGCATGCCGTTTTTTTTGACAGCCCTGCTGATAGCAGAAGCGGCTTCGATTTTTCTGCTTACCTCATGGAAGCTGTAATAGAGAAGACAGACATCCGCTGTCTCTTCCTCCAATGCAAGGGATGCTGCGTCAGACTGGATAACAGCGATATTCTTGCTGAAGCCGATTCTTTTTCTCAGCTTCTCGACCATGCCTGCCTGGAGCTCAACAGCGATTACCCTGTTGGCGCGTGCTGCGATTGCTTCCGTGAAGAAGCCGTTGCCTGCCCCAATCTCAAGGACCACGGAGTCCTGTGTTATGCCCGACTCATCGAGAACTTTCTGCCGGTCAGTGAACGCCTTTCTGACAGGATTATAAAGGATGAACGAAAGCCATGACGGACAGACTATGCTCATAATTCCTCCGCTTCGTTTACTTCTTTTATATAATTTTGCTGATAACTAAAGCAAACTGCACTGAGGTCAGGGAAGGGAAATAGATTTTTATATATACCTGGTTGAATGTATTCTGCCGATAGTCTCCGCAAAGCTCAGTGCCTTGAACTGCTGGGCAGTTACTGAGTAATATAAACATGGAGGTGAGCATGATAAAATTCAGCGGATTGAATCATCTTGCCAT
>JBBIUL010000104.1:0-7568 GCA_037440265.1 Nitrospira sp.
GACCCTACGGAATTCGGGGAACTAGCATCATCGTTTAACGAAATGAGCCTTTCACTCAAGCAAAGCAATGACAGGGTAGTGCAGTCGCTCAACAAGCTAACCGGTTTATACAGGGTAACCCTTCCGCTGCATACGGTATCCAATGTTGAGGAGATTGCAAGGGAAATTTCATACGGTCTGGCGGACCTCTTAAACGCAGAGCAGTGCGGGTTGATGCTTTTGGATGAAGACACGGGCTTCTTCGTGCACAAATATCCGGCTTTTGGCCTCAATGAAGAGCAGGCTCTGCAAATAAGCATTCCAAAACAGGAGATCGTTAAATTGTTTCTTGAAAGCAACCGAAGGCCTCTTATTGTGCAGAAGGCAGAAATAACATCCGTTCCTCCGGGATTGCTTGGGAGCGATGAACAGACCGCAAACAGCCTTCTCATCGGCTGGGTAAGACAGAAAGGAGAGCTTGTCGGGGTCATTCGAGCGGCAAACAAGAAAGACGGTGATTTCATGGAGGAGGAAGCACGGTTGACCGGCATTTTTTCAAACAATGTCTCGGTTGCAATCGAGAACACAAGGTTATATGAAAACCTGAAGGCCCAGATGAAAGAGCTGAAGGATACACAGGAGCAGCTGGTGCAGGCAGCGAAGCTTGCAGCCATCGGCGAGCTCGCCTCTAACGTTGCCCATGAGATCAATAACCCGTTGACCAGCATCATGGGATATGCTGAACTCATCAAGGAAGAAGACAGTATTGAAAACATCATGAGAGACGTCGAAATCATTGAGAAGGAATCGCTGCGTGCGAGGGATATAGTGCAGCAGCTCCTTGAGTTCGCAAGGAAAAGACCGCTTGAGGTTATCCAGGTGAATGTAAATGATATTGTCAAAGAGGTTGTCTCGCTTATTCATGTCCAGCTGAAGGACAACAGAATCAAATTAAAGGAAACCTACTCTGAACTTCCCCCAATCCCTGCAGATCCGAACCAGCTGAAACAGGTTTTTCTCAACCTCATCAGCAATGCGGTGGACGCCTTCAGTGAAAAAGGCGGAGAAATCAATGTACATACCGGAAAAAACGGCAACAGCGTTATGATTGAGATTGCCGACAACGGCAAGGGAATCCCTGAGGATGTGCTGCCAAGAATCTTTGAACCGTTCTTTACCACCAAAAAAGACAGAGGAACAGGTCTGGGCCTTTCAATTACGCACAAGATCATTCAGGGACATAAAGGCAGGATCGATGTTATGAGCAAGGAAGGGAAGGGGTCGAAATTTACGGTTTCCCTTCCCCTCGAAAGCCCGTCTCTCAGATCGAAACAGTAAGTATTTTTCTGGCGATATCAGGGTGTGAAGCCACCAGGCGAAGTTCGTCATCGGTCAGGGGCTTCTGCGTATGAAGGTTTGCATACTGGACAAGCTCCAGGGTAGTGCGTGCTTCTTCATCATTGTGGAAATGGATGCCCAGTTTGTCATAGACATGCCTGAACCCTTTGATGCCGCCGTATTCTCCGGTGGTGATGATTCTGCCTGTCTCAAGCAGTTCAGGCTCGCCTCTTCCAACATCTTCCGGGTCGTAGAGCTCATAATTGCGCCTGTCTTTCAGCGCACCGTCAGCGTGAATGCCTGATTCATGTGCAAAGGCATTCGCGCCGACCCCGGGCTGGTTAATGGGGATGGGGAGTCCGAACGCATAGGAAGCATATTTTGCGATCTTCCATGACTTCTTGAGGTCAACGTGTTCATCAAGGTGAACCTTCTCGCTCAACCCGTGTGAGAACTGGAGGGCGAGGATGGTGGCGACGAGATCGCAATTGCCGCAGCGCTCGCCGTAGCCGTTTATGGTTGTATTGATATAGGTATCTACTCCGCCTTCAATAGCTCCCTGGGCACCGGCGCAGGATACCGCCTCTGCCATGCCGAGGTCGTTGTGGCAATGCATTTCAAGGGGGAACTTTGTGGCGAATGAGAGCGCCTTGATTCTCTCGTAGATGGTTATAGGGTCGTCTGCACCGAGGGTATCGCAGTACCGGAAACGGTCGGCTCCTGCTTCTTTTCCGGCGAGTGCAAAATCGATGAGCCTGTCCAGTTCGGTCCGGGAGGCATCCTCAGCATTGACGCCGACTGTTTCAGCACCGAGTTCTTTTGCGGTCCTGACGGCTTCGACCATGGTCTTGACAATGTCCTTCCAGCCTTTCTTGCCCTGGAATTTCCCCTGAATCATGATCTCTGAAGTCGACATGGAGATATTGAGATGTTTAATGTCAGGACAGTTCTGAAAAGCAAGCTTCACGTCTTCGGGTACGGCCCGGCACCAGCCCTCGAGGTGGATTCTTTTTATGGCGCCTGCTTTTGCAAGCTCAAGGTTTCCGTTGATATAGTTAATCTCATGTTTCAGGGTCGGGAATCCGATTTCGCTCTGATATATTCCCATATCATCGAGATAAATGTTGAGCATGGTCTTTGACAGCTTTGGCAGCAGGATGCGGGAGGTCTGAACACCGTCCCTGTTTGTCACATCTATTAAATAAACTTTCCCTTTCATGTTCCCTCGCTTCTTGAAAAATGTGTACTACTTTAATACCATAAAATGATTTAATAAAACAATATGATGCAGCATAAAATGCTGGAAAAGATATTCCCGGTCTGGTAAAATTAAAAACATTTTTGGGGGTGCTTATGGAATTAAAAGGACAGTTTGTGATGGTTACCGGCGGAGCGCGCGGCATCGGGAAGGCGATTGCCGAAAATCTGTCAGGACGCGGGGCTCATGTAGCAATCGCTGATGTATCGCTTGCTAGTGCTGAGGAGACTGCGCGGGAGATTGCCGAAAAAGGCGTCAGGACCATGGCGCTGAAACTGGATGTTTCCAAGGCCGTCGAGGTCGCTAAGGCCTTTGAAGATGTGCAGAAGGAATTCGGAAGACTTGACATACTGGTGAACAACGCCGGTATCACCAGGGATTCTCTCATCCTGCGCATGAAGGACGAAGACTGGGACGCTGTCATAGCTATAAACCTGAAAGGTGTATTTCTCTGCACGAAAGAGGCGGTCAAGGTGATGGTAAAGCAGCGTTACGGCCGCATCGTCAGCATTGCTTCGGTTGTTGCATTCATGGGGAACCCGGGACAGGCGAATTACAGTGCGTCAAAAGCTGGTATAATAGGGCTGACAAAAACAGTAGCCCGCGAGTATGCAAGCAGGGGGATTACCGTGAATGCCGTCGCCCCCGGGTTTATTGCCACTGCCATGACGGACGCCCTTGCTGAAAATATCAAGCAGGATATGTTAAAGTCAATACCGATCGGAAGATTCGGTACCGTTGTCGATGTTGCGAATGCCGTAGCTTTTTTGGTTGCCCCTGAAAACGGGTATATAACGGGTCAGGTTGTTCATGTAAACGGCGGTATGTACATGTAGCCCGGCTTTACCGGAATATTGAGCGGATGAAATTTCGAATGAAAATTAACTGGGAGGTATTGCAATGATTGATGAAAAAGTAAAGGAAATAATCTCAAAGCAGCTTGGAGTGAATGCATCCGAAGTAACCCCTGAATCTTCTTTTGTAGAGGATCTCGGAGCGGACTCACTCGATACTGTTGAACTGGTCATGGCATTCGAGGAAAGTTTTAATATTGAGATTCCCGATGAGGATGCAGAAAAAATTGCCAAGGTAAAGGATGCCATTGAATACATAAAAAACAAACAGTCTGCATGAAGAGAAGAGTAGCGGTTACCGGTGTGGGGCTCATAACCCCCCTTGGTGTTGGCGTTGAAAAGAGCTGGAATGGTTTGATCCAAGGGATATCCGGGATCAGAACGATTACCCATTTCGATGCCTCGGCTTTTCAGACCCGGATTGCGGGGGAAGTCTCGGGTTTCAACCCCGAAGACTACATAGAACTCAAAGAAATAAAGAAAATGGACCGCTTTATCCATTTCGGCGTTGCAGCTGCAACCATGGCGGTCAATGACGCGCAGCTGAAGATTGACGAACAGAACGCGACAAGGGTCGGCGTCTATGTCGGTGCCGGACTGGGCGGCCTGCCTGCAATAGAGCATTATCACAAGGTTCTGCTTGAAAAAGGTCCGCGGCGCATAACGCCTTTCTTTGTGCCTATGCTGATCATAAACCTCGCCTCAGGTCAGATATCCATAAAATTCGGTGCAAAAGGTCCGAATTCTGCGACCGCAACCGCCTGTGCAACCGGAAGTCATGCGATTGGGGATGCATTCAAGATAATACAGCGCGGTGATGCCGATGCGATGATCGCCGGAGGGACTGAAGCGGTCATAACTCCCATGGGTATAGGCGGTTTCAATGCAATGAAGGCGCTTTCAACGCGCAATGACGAACCTGAGAAGGCAAGCAGGCCTTTTGACAGGGACCGGGACGGGTTTGTTATGGGGGAAGGCGCCGGTATCCTTGTTCTGGAAGAGTTTACCCATGCGATGAGCAGGGGAGCCAGGATATATGCTGAGATCGTGGGTTACGGACTTACCGGCGATGCTTATCATATAACATCTCCTGCCCCCAACGGTGAAGGCGGTGCACGCTGCATGGCGATGGCATTAAAAGACGCAGGAACTCCGCCGGAATCAGTCGGTTATATCAATGCCCATGGCACATCGACAAAGTACGGTGATGAACTGGAAACATCTGCAATCAAGACTGTTTTCGGGGAGCATGCATATAAACTTGTAGTAAGTTCTACCAAGTCCATGACCGGTCATCTCCTCGGTGCTGCGGGCGGCGTAGAGGCCGTTATAACTGTTTTGAGCATTTACAACAACACCGTCCCACCGACGATAAACCTTGATAATCCTGATACCGGATGTGACCTTGATTATGTCCCGCATCATGCAAGAAAGGCGGACATACAGTATGCCATGTCGAATTCGTTCGGCTTTGGCGGCACCAATGCATGCCTTCTGTTCAGGAAGCAGGAAAACTGAAGCAGCTTCGCTGAAGCTGTCCTTTTTTGCGGAAAACGGCCATGTCATTGCATAAACACAGTCTGCACGAGCTTGAACGAAAGCTCGGATATCATTTCAAGACAAGCGCCCTTCTGGTCGAAGCGCTGACCCATAAATCTTACTTTCACGAAAACAGGGGATCGGTCCGCTCCTACAACGAGCGGCTCGAGTTTCTCGGCGATTCGGTCATAGGGCTGATTATCGTCGAACATATCTTCAGCATTGAGGACCGATATGCCGAGTCGATCCTTGCAAAGATGAAGTCCTATCTCGTTTGTGAGTCTGTTCTCGCAGAGATCGCAGAAGCCCTTACTCTTGGAAAATACCTTTTCCTCGGGAAGGGTGAAGAGGCAACCGGGGGCAGGTACAAACAGTCTGTTATCGCCAATGCCCTCGAAGCGGTCATCGGCGCTGTTTACCTCGACGGCGGGTTTGAAAAGGCAAGACAGATGGTACTGGACTTTTATAAGGAAAAGATCCGGAATGCAGTGGCTTCAGGTGAGTTTTACGACTACAAGACCGAGCTGCAGGAAAAGAGCCAGCTGCTGTACGGCCTGCTCCCGGAATACCGGGTCGTCAAACAGCAGGGGGAAGAACATAAGAGGATTTTTACCGTTGCCGTGTTCCTTGACGGAAAAAAGCTCGGTGTTGCAAGCGGAAAAAGGAAAAAGGAAGCAGAGTCCCTGGCTGCCAGAAAGGCGCTGGAGAAGATCAAGACAGATCAATAACGCTTGAGCCCTAACGGTAGTTAACAAACTCCAGATGGATATCAAAGTCCCGGTCTTTTATCAGCCTTATGACTGACTGGAGGTCGTCTATTTTTTTTGCCTTGACCCTGACCTGGTCTTTCTGAATCTCTGACTGGACCTTGAGCTTTGCATCCTTGATGAGTTTCACTATTTCTTTTGCCTTTTCCACAGGAATCCCCTGCTGCAAAGTTATGATCTGTTTTACGGTGCCGCCCGCCGATTGATCGACCTTGCCGTAGTTTAAGGCCTTCAATGAGACATTGCGTTTAATGAGTTTCGTCTGGAGAATGTCTATAACGCTCTTGAGTTTCTGTTCATCGTCTGCAATGATGTTGATTTCCTGCCCGGCTTTATTGAGTTCTATGCTGCTTTTGCTTCCCCTGAAGTCAAAGCGCTGTCCTATTTCCTTCATAGCCTGCTGAACGGCATTCAGCGCCTCCTGCAGGTCGGTTTTTCCGGTAATGTCAAAAGAGTGTTCGTCCGCCATTTCAGTCCCCCGTTTTTATGTAATAAGTTTGCTGCTCCGAAGCAGTCTTTGGTTTTGAAGCGGTTTTCAAATCAGGATCAGGTTTGCAAACAGGACAATATAATTCCCCCAGGTCCAGGAGGCATACATGCCCTCACTCCGGACAGCAGATGCACTCATCTGAGGGTCTGTTGCAAACATCGCAGATACTCATAGCAGCATTATAGCCGCTCGGAAAATATTCTTCAATGAAAAATTGTTGTGTCTCCTTCCCAAATGATGTCTTTTTTTGTTAAAATTAGCATTCATTAAACAGGACAGTCTTAATGTCTGCGTTTGACAAAAACCGGAGGTTTGATAATGGATTACTTTCTCACTGAAGAACAGATGATGATAAAAGACCTTGCCCGGCAGATCGCCGAGGAGAAGGTTGTGCCTGTACGAGCAGAGCTTGATGAAACCGGAGAATTCCCCTGGGATATCATGAAAGTGCTTGCCCAGTCAGATCTTTTCGGCCTATTTATCCCCGAAGAATACGGAGGGCTCGGGAAAGGATGCATGGAGCTCTCGTTGGCTGTCGAGGAACTGTCACGTGCCTGTCTTGGTGTTTCTACCACCTATGCGGCAAATGCCCTCGGTACATTCCCGATACTGCTGTTCGGCACCGACGAGCAGAAGCAGAGATATCTCCCTGATATCGCTGCAGGCAAAAGGCTTGTGGCCTTCGGACTGACGGAGGCAAATGCCGGTAGTGATGCAGGCGGAATACAGACCACCGGGAAGCTTGACGGCAATGAATATATACTCAACGGGACAAAACAGTGGATTACCAACGGCGGAGAAGCCGAGATATATACCATTATCGCAATCACTGACAAAACGAAAGGCCCGAGGGGGGCTTCTGCCTTTGTTGTTGAGAAAGGGACCCCCGGGTTTACGTTCGGCAAGAAGGAAAACAAGATGGGTATCAGGGCATCCGCAACTACTGAACTGATTTTCGACAACTGCAGAATCCCCAGAGAGAACCTGATCGGCAAGGAAGGTGCAGGGTTTCTCGTTGCCATGAAGACCCTTGACAGTTCAAGAACAGGGGTTGGAGCGCAGGGAGTCGGCGTAGCCCAGGGCGCTTTTGATGAAGCTGCACAGTTTGCAAAACAGCGGGTGCAGTTCGGCCATCCGATTATATCTTTCCAGGCAATACAGCATATGCTTGCCGACATGGCTACGGCTATCGAGGCTGCAAGGGCTCTTGTTTATTCCGTTGCAAGGCTTATCGACAGCGGTGCCAAAGATGTTTCAAAGGAATCGGCAATGGCAAAGCTGTATGCTACCGATGTTGCCATGAAGGTGACCACCGATGCGGTACAGGTCATGGGCGGCTCTGG
>JBBIUL010000105.1:0-7566 GCA_037440265.1 Nitrospira sp.
AACATAGTCCGGAACAAGGCAGATTTTTTCAACATCTCGCTCGTCACCAACTTCGATGAATCGCTCTACCGGGTAAAGGCAGACCCCTCGCAGCTGCAGCAGGTGTTCCTCAACATGATCATGAACGCTGCAGACGCCATCGAGGGCAAAGGCACCCTCACGATAACCACAAAAAATATTTCTGACAACGGGAACAATTTCGCGGAGATAGAGTTCAGGGATACCGGCCCCGGGATCAGCGATGAAAACCTCGAAAAAATATTCGAGCCGTTCTTCACGACAAAACCTGTCGGCAAAGGCACCGGGCTCGGCCTTGCAGTAAGCCACGGCATTGTACAGGAACACGGGGGCAAGATATTTATCAAAACCCAGATCGGAGAGGGGACAAGCTTTTTCATCAGGCTGCCCGCCCACAAGGAAAAACCATGAATAAAGGAAAAATTCTTGTAGTCGACGATGAAGACATTGTCAGGACAAGCTGCAACCGTGCGCTCACTCCCGAAGGATATGAAGTAAAGATGGCCCGGAACGGGCTGGACGGACTCAAAATGGCGTCTGAGGAGCATTTCGATCTTGTCCTAACCGACCTTAAAATGCCTGACATGGACGGCATCGAGGTGCTGAGAAAAATAAAAGAGCAATGGCCCGGAGTTGAGGTGATCATCATTACCGGATATCAGACCGTTGACACAGCTGTAAAGGCAATAAAGCTCGGTGCTTTTGATTATATTGAAAAGCCTTTTACACCCGATGCGCTTGTGGCAGCAGTCACAAAGGCGCTTGAACAGAAGCAATAGATTTCCGAAGCCGGCTGCAAACATGTTGTGAGGGGACGCTCGTATTAACCGGAAGAAAGGATGAGAGTATCGGGGTTGTTATGCAGACTCCGGACAGCACAATACATGTACTGCCGGGAGAGGATCTTTCTTCCTTTCATCTTGCATTTGGAGTCGCTTTCAGTATGAACAAGGCCAGGATTCTGGTTATAGACGATGAAGCCATAGTAAGAACGAGCTGCCAGCGCATTCTCGAACCGGAAGGATATGCAGTAAAAACTGCGAAGAACGGCACTGAGGGGATAGAAATGCTTTCTTCGAATGTATTTGATCTTATCCTGACTGACCTTAAGATGCCGGATATGGACGGGGTTGAAGTCCTCAGGAGAATCAAGGAGACGGCACCTGACACTGAGGTGATCATCATGACCGGACACGGGACAGTAAGCACTGCAGTCCGGGCCATGAAGATAGGTGCCCACGACTTTATTGAGAAGCCTTTCAGCCCTGACGACCTGCTGAAGCTTACCTCAAGAGCCCTTGAGAGAAAGAAACTCGCCATTGAAAATCTTGCCCTCAAAGGAAAGATCGCTTCACACTATGAGCTCGGAAATATTATAGGCGTTTCGCATGCCATGCAGAAGATATTCCACCTCATTGCGAATGTCGCAGGTACCGGGAGCACCGTGCTTATCACCGGTGAAAGCGGCACCGGCAAGGAACTTGTTGCCAAGGCAATACATTACAACAGCCCACGGAAAGACCAGCCGTTTGTGGTAGTCGATTGCGTAACCATCCCCGGCACCCTTATTGAATCAGAACTGTTCGGTCATGCAAAGGGCGCCTTTACCGGTGCGTCCGAGAGGAAAAAGGGCCTGATTGAGATGGCAAACCACGGCACCATTTTTTTTGATGAGATCGGCAATCTTGATATCGGAACACAGGCCAAGCTGCTCAGGGTGCTCCAGGAGCGGGAGCTCCGTCCCATAGGTGAAAAGAATCCTGTACGGGTCGACGTCAGGTTTATTTCCGCTACCAACAAGAACCTTCAGACCATGACCAAAGAGGAGACCTTCAGGGAAGACTTCTTTTACCGGCTGAATATCTTTCCCATCCATATCCCTCCGCTCAGGGATCGCAAGGAAGACATTCCGCATCTCGCATATCATTTCCTTCAGAAACACAGCGACGAGCTGAAGAAAAAGGTCACGCATATCACCGCAGAAGCAATGCGTCTGCTGCTTTCGCATGACTGGCCCGGCAACGCCAGACAGCTCGAAAATATCATCCAGCGGGCCATCATATTATGCCAGGGGAAATCCCTCAGGCCTGAACATTTCTCATCGCTCATTGTACCTCCTTCAAAAGAAATTCCGCTCACGATTGAAGACCTCAAAAAAAAGAAAAAGAAACTCAGAAATAAATCGGTAGAAGACATTGAAAAGACATTCCTGCTCGAAGCACTCAGGAGAAACCAGTGGAATGTCTCGAAGGCAGCGTCTGACGTCAAGATGCAGAGGACGAATTTTCACGCGCTGCTCAAGAAATACAACATCAGCAAAAAGATGTCAAAAACATCTTAAAGAAATGTACATAAAAAAAATACATGAGTATGTATTTGCAAAACAATGAAAAAACAGCATCAGAGAGTCTGAAGGTGTATTATTCATTTATACTTTTTTGGCAATTATTCCCAGACTTGCATTCTGTTAATCGATTTCATATTGATTTCAAATGATTTTTTATAAGGCATCTTTTTTGCAATTATAGATTCTGGTGAAGGGTTTTTAAGAAAAAAATATATTATGGAGGGCTGTTATGGAAAAAAAGGGGAAAATATTAGTACTCGATGATGACCCTGTTGTAACCCTGAGCTGCAAGCGGATCCTTGGTGCTGAAGGGTACAATATCATAACCACGGACAAGGGCGAAGACGCCATCAAGAAAGTCTCCAATGAGGAGTTCGACCTCCTCATCTCCGATATACGGCTCCCTGATGTGAACGGGATAACAGTGCTGAGGGAATCGAAAATCGTACAGCCGAAGCTTGATGTTGTAATCATCACCGGCTATCCGACCCTTGAAGATGCGAAGGAGTCGGTGAAGCTCGGTGCATTTGAATTTATCGAGAAGCCGTTTACTCCGGAATTCATGATGAATGTTGCCAAAAAGGTGTTTGACAACAGGGGATGGATACTCCGCAAGGCCTTTATCGATGAATTCCGAAACGAGATCGTCTCGCTCAGGGACAAGGAAAATCCGGTCATCTTCTATAAGGAAGGCACCTGGGCGCGGCCGTCAAAGGACGGCACATGGGAGATAGGCTGCGATGTGAGATACTGGCTGCTGAGCGGCCAGCTCATGTATATTGACCTCTCGGATAACCTCAAAATGGTGGCAGCAGGGGAGCCCTTTGCGAAAATACTCTCCGGAGGAGGCCAGACCGAGGACCTCATATCACCCATGACCGGCAAGGTCCTTGAGCTGAACCACCAGGCAAACACTGCCATGAGCGCCCTCGTCAGGGACAACCTCAGTGAGGGGTGGCTCCTCTGGCTGGCAAGAATCGAACCACTGAAAATTTAAATTTATACAGGAGGATTTCTTATGGCAGGAGAACCAAGGATCTTAATCGTCGACGACGAGCTTGTCGTTATAAAAAGTGCTGAACGGGTCCTGCGCGGCGAAGGCTACAGCATCGAGGGTGCACTCGGCGGCAAAGAGGCCATAATGAAGATCGAACAGGGCGGATATGACCTCGTTTTCACTGACCTTAAAATGCCCGAAGTAGACGGCATAACCCTGATACGCTGGATTAAAAAGGCAAAGCCGTCCATCGGGATTGTCATCATCACCGGATACCCCTCACAGGACACCATCAAGGAGGCCCTTGAACTCGGGATCATAGACTATGTGCCAAAGCCGTTCACCCCTGCGGTTCTGCTGGATGTAACAGAGAGGGCTGTTGAATGGACCAAAGGGAAAAAACCGGAAGAGGAAAAGGCTGCCGAAGAATTTCCGCCTGCCATGGCAGCAGAACTTGACCGGGTAATCAAGGAGTACCGGAAAAAACCAGGATGCCTCATTCCCGTGCTCCAGCGGGCACAGGAGATCGTGGGATATCTTCCGCCGGTAGTGCAGAAACGGATTGCGAGGGGGCTGAACACGTCTCCTGCTACCGTGCACAGCGTTGTCTCCTTTTATTCATTCTTTACCATGAAGCCGAGGGGTGATCACAACATCAGGGTCTGCCTCGGAACCGCCTGCTACGTCAAAGGCATTGAGGGCGTCCTGCACAAAATAAAAGAGTCGCTCAACATAGACCTTGGGGACACGACAGAGAGCAAAAAATTTTCGCTTGAGGGTGTCCGCTGTCTGGGGGCCTGCGGCCTTGCCCCGGTCATGGTGATTGACCAGGACACCTTCGGCGCCGTGACCCCGAAAAAGGCGATCGAAATCATCGGGCAGTACGACCCGTCAGTAGCAGGTGCATCGTCCTCTGAGACACAGGAAGAAATTGAAGAAATGGCAGAGAAGGAGGGATAATATGCCGAGACTAACTATAGCAGACCTGCAGAAGATAAAGGAACAGCACAAGGCAGAATTCACCCTGAGGGAGGGCGGATACAGGGCAAAGGTGACTGTCCATATGGGGACGTGCGGCATAGCCGCAGGCGCAAGGGATGTTATGACAGCACTCATGGATGAGATCAGCAGGGCAAAAACAGAGGATGTCATTGTAACAACATCCGGATGTGCAGGGCTTTGCGCAAAAGAGCCGCTGGCAACGGTCGAGATAATGAACAATCCCCCGGTAAAATACTGCAATCTCAATGCAGACAGGATGAGGGAGATATTTGCAGAGCATATCATGGGCGGCAACCCTGTGGAAAAATATGCACTGGTGGTCGGGAGTGAGACAACATACTGAACTGAGGTTTTTTGATCATGAAAAAGAACACTGATTTATATACAGGAGGCAAAGGATGGAAAAGTTTCGCGCACATTTAATGCTCTGCGCAGGCACCGGCTGCGTTGCAAGCGGCACCATGAAGGTCAGAGATGCCCTCCAGCAGGAAATCAACAATAAAGGGCTCCAGCAGGAACTGAAGATCGTTCTGACAGGCTGCAACGGCTATTGCGCAGAAGGGCCTGTAATGGCTGTCTATCCTGATGAAATCTTTTATCAGAAGCTGACTGTCGAAGAAGTCCCCAAACTCGTCGAGGAGCATTTTCTGAAAGGACGGCCTTACCAGAAGCTCATGTTCAGGGAACCAGAGAAAAAGGCAGCGATCCCGCTCATGAAGGAGATCCCGTTCTTCAAGCATCAGGTATTGAGGGTCCTGCGCAACAAGGGGCTTATTGATCCGGAGAAGATCGAAGAATACATTGCCAGAGACGGGTATATCGCCATGGCCAAGGCGCTTACCCAGATGACTCCTGAGGATATCATTAAGACCATCAAGGATTCAGGGCTGAGAGGCAGAGGCGGTGCAGGTTTCCCCACAGGGCTCAAGTGGGAATTTGCCTCAAAGGTTAAATCTGATATCAAATTCATGCTCTGCAACGGCGACGAGGGAGACCCCGGGGCCTTCATGGACCGGTCTGTCATGGAAGCGGTTAAATCTGATATCAAATTCATGCTCTGCAACGGCGACGAGGGAGACCCCGGGGCCTTCATGGACCGGTCTGTCATGGAAGCAGACCCCCACTCGGTCATCGAAGGTATGGTGATCGGAGCAAAGGCAATCGGCGCCAACCACGGATATATCTATGTCAGGGCAGAATATCCGCTTGCGGTCAAACGCCTCGAACTGGCGATCGCCCAGGCAACTGAAGCTGGGTTGCTCGGCAAGAACATCCTTGATACCGGATTTGATTTCGAACTCGGGATATACCTCGGCGCAGGCGCTTTTGTCTGCGGCGAAGAGACCGCGCTCATGCGCTCCATCGAAGGCAAACGCGGCATGCCCAGGCCACGGCCCCCCTTCCCTGCCCATAAGGGATTGTGGGATAAACCGTCGGTCCTGAACAACGTTGAAACACTTGCACAGATTTCCCCGATCATACTGAACGGTTCGGAGTGGTACAGGAGCCTCGGCACTGAAAAGAGCACCGGCACAAAGGTGTTTGCGCTGACAGGCGCAGTAAACAACGTCGGACTCGTTGAAGTGCCTATGGGCATCCCCCTGCGCACCATAATCTATGATATCGGTGGCGGGATAAGGAAAGGCAGGAAATTCAAGGCGGTTCAGCTCGGCGGCCCTTCAGGAGGCTGCATACCCGAGAGCCACCTTAACACCCCGGTCACGTACGAAGATATTGTCGCAACCGGTGCTATTGTCGGATCAGGAGGAATGGTTGTCATGGACGACAACACCTGCATGGTCGGGACAGCCAAGTTCTTTCTCGAATTCACGGCAGATGAATCATGCGGCAAATGCCCGCCCTGCCGGGTAGGGACACGCATACTGCTCGACATACTGACCGATATCACCGAGGGGAAAGGCCGTGAAAGCGACCTCGAGACCCTTGAAGACCTCTCACGGGACATCATAGCGACCTCTCTCTGCGGACTCGGCCAGACAGCGCCGAACCCGATACTGACCACCCTGAAATATTTCAGGGACGAATTCGAATCGCATATCAGGGACCACTGGTGCAAGGCAGGAGTCTGCCGTGACCTCACCACATTCTTCATCGATGAAAAACTGTGCAAGGGCTGCATGGCATGCTTCAGGGCGTGCCCTTCGAAGGCAATCGTCGGGGAGAAAAAGAAGCCCCACAAGATCATCCAGGAACTCTGCGTTCAATGCAGGTCGTGCTATGAGGCCTGCAAGTTCAAATCCATCAGGATCCTCCCGGCTCATTACGAAGGGGACGGGTCTGAATTTGCCGAAGCAGTCAAAGAAACACCTGGCAAAAAGGGGGATGCATAAATGATTGAACTGACCATTAACGATAAAAAGATCTCAGTAGAAGAAGGCACAACAATCCTCAAGGCTGCCCAGATGAACGGGATCAAGATCCCGAACCTCTGTTTTGACAAAAGGCTCAGGCCGTACGGCGGCTGCAGGCTCTGCGTGGTAGAGGCTGAAGGCCAGCCGAGGCTTCTCGCTTCATGCTCCACGCCTGTTGGCCCCGGCATGATCATCAGGACTGAGACGCCGAAGCTCCGCAAGGCACGCCAGACCGTACTGGAACTCCTCCTTGTGCACCACCCGCTCGACTGCCCGATCTGCGACAAGGCAGGAGAGTGCGACCTTCAGGATCTTGCCTATGAGTTCGGCAAGCCTGAAACACGCTTCATACGCCACCGCAAAGAGTCCCCTCCCGACGTCAGGGGCCCGCTTGTTGAACTGACGGCAAACAGGTGCATCCTCTGCGGCAAATGCGTCCGTATTTGCAGCGAGCATCAGGGACGGGGCGCTCTGGGACTCATCGGGAGAGGGTTTCCTACCGTTGTCCAGCCTGCATTCGGGGAGATCCTCGAATGCGATTACTGCGGCCAGTGCATCGACATCTGCCCTACAGGAGCCCTGCTGAGCAAGCCCTTCAAGTTTCAGGCGCGTGCATGGTTCCTCGAAGAAAAAGACACCATATGCCCTTTCTGCGGCTGCGGCTGCACCCTGACCATCGGCATCAGGGAGGGCAAGATTCTCCGTTCAAGGGGGAGGGAAGACATCGGCCGGAGCAGGGGGAACCTCTGCGGGAGGGGAAGGTTCGGCTTTGATTATATCTACAACGACAACCGTCTGAAAACACCCCTGCTGAGGAAAGAAGGATCGTT
>JBBIUL010000106.1:0-7563 GCA_037440265.1 Nitrospira sp.
ACATGGGACTGAAGTTCATAAAATTTTCTGATGATATCCCTGAGTTCAACATCTGTGTTTCAGCAGGCCTTGACGCGGCCGTTGCATCAGCGATCAAGAATGCACTGACTTCGCTGAACGACGGTACTCCTGAAGGCGCCTCGATCCTGAAGTCCATAAACGGGAGCTACACGGGTTTCGTTGAGGCTTTTGACGAAGAGTATAATAACGTGAGACAGATGATGTCAAAGATGGGGCTGCTGTGAAAAAACGTCCCGAGTTTGTTTTGAGAAAGACACTGAGAAGGAGGGTTTCATGAACAGATTGACAGCTACGCCGCTACGGGTGAAGTCCAGATGACGGCACGGAAATCGATAACCTTTAAATTTATCGCTACGGTTTTTGTTATTCTCCTCATTGGACAGGCCGCCGGTTCTGTCCTGCTCATTATGAATGTAAAGTCTGCGCTTTTTGATTCCCTCCAGAAAAGGATGAACAGGGCCGCTGCTATGACTGCGGGAGTGAGTTCCGGGCCTATCCTCAACAATGATTACTCGCTCATCGATACCTATGTTGATGAGATTGCAAAGGACGAAGCAATATCTTCGGTCCACATCACTGACAGCAGGGGGGCAACCATCAGAGAGAAAGTGAAATCTGACGAATCGGATATAAAAACGGTCAACCCATTCCTGTTCAGAAAAGCGATGTCTGTGAAAACACCGATATCTGCCGGCGGCGGTGCATTGGGCGAAGTCATTATTGATTACAATGCAAGGGCGATAAATGAGAGTCTTTCACGGAGCATGATTATTATTGTTCTTTTCCAGGGGATCATGCTCCTCCTGATCGGTCTTGGCATGGTGCTGCTGTTCAACCGTAATGTCAAACGGCCGGTATTGCAGATAAACAAGACCCTCGAAAAGATAACCATGGGCGATCTTTCAGCCGACGTGCCTGACCTTGGCGAGAACGAGATCGGCAGCATCGCAAAAGGGGTTGCTTTTCTTGCTGAGCGCCTTTCCATGACGATTGCAAAGCTCAATTCGACTGCTGTCAACGTTGCCATGGCTATCAAGCAGGTCGATATCACCTATAAGAACGCGATCGAGGGGATCAGACATCAGGCAAGGGCGGTGAGAGACATCATGCAGTCTGTCAGAGAGGCAAACAAGGCACAGGCCGAGATCATCGCAAGCACGGAAAAACTGTCCGGGTTTTCGGCTGAGAACGTGTCTTCTCTCCTTGAAATGAAGGCAACAGCAGATGAAATAGCATCAAACACTGAGAGGCTTTACCGGACCACCGAGAACTATTATTCCGTTGTGGTGCAGATATCACAGACGTCCAAGGCTATCTCGGGGAATTCAGGCGAGATGGTTGCCGCAATTGAGGATACGTCTGCCTCTGTAGAGGAGATCGGGGCGTCCATACGAGAGGTTGAGGATCATTCAAAGGAGTCGGCCAAGCTTGCAGAGAAGGTCAAGGAGATCGCATCGGACACGGGGATGATGTCCGTTGTCAATGCGGTTGAAGGCATGGACATGATTTCAAGCGAGGTCAAAAAATCTGCAGAGATTATCCAGAAACTGGGAGTGCGATCTCTCGACATAGAAAAGGTGCTGTCAGTCATAAAGGAGGTCACCGAGCAGACTAATCTCCTGAGCCTCAACGCTGCCATCCTGGCGGCCCAGGCCGGTGAATACGGCAAGAGCTTTTCCGTTGTTGCGGACGAGATCAGGGCCCTTTCGGAGAGGACCTCAAGCTCAACGAGAGAGATAGCGGTGATCGTCAAGGCCATCCAGAAAGACATCAAGGATGCGGTGACTGCAGTAAATGCGGCACAGGAGAAAGTCGGGACCGGCAACTCACTGGTGCTGAAGGTCGGCGAGGCACTGAGGGAAGTCCTTGATGCATCCGAACACTCGACCGATATGACCAAGGCAATCGAACGCGCTACAGAAGAACAGTCCCTGGGTTTAAAGCAGATTACCATGGCTATTGAAGAGGTCAGGAAGATGATGAACAGGGTCGCGCTCTCCATTAATGAACAGGGCAAGGCCATAAGCTATCTTCTCGACGGCGTCGGCGAAGTTAAGGAGGTTGCCGACGTCAGCAAGCGCGGGACCGGAGAACAGGCCATCGGCACCAAGATCATCTCAAAAAACATTGAGCTTGCCAGCGAACGGCTGAGTCAGATAAACCATGCGGTCATGAACCAGAAGCACCTTAATGAAAGCCTGGCTGCTGCAATGGATGAGATCGCATCAATCGGCACCAATACGACCAAAGACATGGAGGAGGTCTCTCATTTCCTGAACACCCTGTTCGAAGAAATAGAAATATTGAAGAGGGAGATGGAGGTCTTTAAAACAAAATAGATGCAGAAATTCACCGTATTCAGGATAGGCGAGGACAGTTTCGGCATAGAGATCAGCAGGGTCGTTGAGATACTCAAGGCACAGAAGGTCTTTTCGATACCGGGACTGCCGGACTTCCTGTCAGGAGTCGTGACGGTCAGGGGATTTGTCATCCCTTTGATTGACCTCAGGAAGCGTTTCGGCAGCAGGCCGTCCGGAAAAAAGGAGCGGATAATCATCGTGCGGTTCGTCCAGGAGAAAATAGGGTTCCTCGTCGACGAGATAAAGGAGATCCTGTCGCTGTCTCCTGAAGAGATGACAAGACCCCCTTCGATCTTCAAAGGATTCAAAACCGAATATATCATCGGTCTCGGGAAAAAGAACGACAGGATCATTATCCTTCTCAATATAGACAACCTCCTCACCTCCGAGGAGAAGATCCAGCTCAAAGAGTCGATAGGACTGATAGAGGAAAAAGATGCAGGAATTGACAAGACAGCTCAGTGACGGAAACATCGAGACAAGGAGGCAGGCTGTTGAGGCCATCCGCGGGAAAAAAGACGGGGCGTATATCCCGCTCGTGCTGCAGGCCCTGTGCGATGTCAGCTGGCGGGTACGGAAAACCGCCCTTGAAATACTCTTCGATGAATATCAGCTCGATGAGTATATCCAGGGACTGATCCAGCTCCTTTATATCGATGACAATGCCGGTGCAAGGAATTCGGCAATAGAGGCACTGATCAAACTGGGGCGGAAGGCTACTCCCTTCCTCCTTGAGGCCTTTAATACCCCCAACAAAGACGTCAGGAAGTTCATTATCGATGTCCTCGGCGAACAGATGGACGCACGGTCGCTTCCCCTTATGCTTGAAGCGATCAAAGACGAGGATGAGAATGTGCGCGCTACTGCGGTTGAACATCTCGGAAAGGCAGGAGAAATTTCCGTAGTAGATGCGCTCATCGCCATCCTTGACAGCGGAGACCTCTGGACCGCCTATCCAGCCGCATCTGCGCTCGGCAGGATAGGAAACAAAAAGGCTATCCCACACCTCCTGTCTGCCCTGAGCAGGAAACCCCTGAGGGAGCCGGTCCTGAAGGCACTCGGCAAGTTCTCGGACCCGACGACCTTAGGACATATCATCCCTTTGCTGGAAGATGCATCAAAAAATATCCAGGAGCATGCACTACGGACCATTGAAAAATTCTATCACCACGGGGTGGCTCCGGAGTTCATCACCGGTAAAATAAAGGAGATCCTCGGCGACCGGGCGCTTGGACTGCTCATAAACCATGCGTGGTCAAACAAGCGGGAGGTAAGGATATCGGCGATCCTGCTGCTGGGTCTGATGAAAGACGAAGCAGCATATGGTCCGCTCCTCGATATCTCGCACGAAGAGGAATTTGCCGAAGACGTACAAAAGGCCCTTGTATTCATCGGGACCGGTAACCCGGAATCCCTTCTCAAACTGTTCGATACGGACAACTCCCACCAGAGGCGCTTTATTTGCGAAGTCGCAGGCAAAATAGCATCTCCGGTCTATTATGATGTGCTTGATGGGATGCTGTCTGACGAGGACGGGCATGTGCGTTCCATTGCTGCCATAGGCATATCGCGGCTCAATAACCCGAGAGTGCTTGATAAGCTCAGGAAACTGCTGGCCGACCAGTACGAGGATGTACAGGAGGCGGCTGTCACCGCTCTTACCAACCTTGCGGAACATCTGAAAACGGATGAACTGATCAGTATGCTGAAGAGCCAGAACCAGTCTATCCGGAAAAATGCCGCCCTGCTGCTCGGCAATATGCATGCAGAGGAATCTGTTGCAGATCTCGGGTTTGCGCTCAAGGATGAGTCGATAAAGGTGCGGAAGGCGGTGGTTAAAGCACTCGCCGGCGTCGGCAGTGAAGAGGCTGTCAGATATCTCGGGTATGCCCTTACCGATGAGAATCCCGACATACGGATTTCCGCTGCGCTCAGCCTCGGAACCATAGGAGGGGAAGGGATGCTGGAATCTCTTGCCATCCTTACCTCTGACCCTGATGATTCAGTGAGGGTAGCTGCGGCAAAATCCC
The DNA here is from genome assembly GCA_037440265.1 of Nitrospira sp. Lineage (GTDB taxonomy): Bacteria > Nitrospirota > Thermodesulfovibrionia > Thermodesulfovibrionales > UBA6898 > JBBIUL01. The sequence continues at coordinate 4,412 of JBBIUL010000106.1, forward strand.
TCGGGATGCTTGCAAACAAAGAAGCGGTGAACATTCTGATCAGGCTTCTTGATGACCGGAGCGGTTTTGTGGTCACTACCGCCATGAAGGCCCTTGGACTGATCGGAGGGTCTGAGGCGAGGGGTGCGTTGCTCGGGATGCTTTCTTCCGTTGACACGGAAGTGAGGCGGACCGCCATCACAGCTCTCTCGTCCTTTCAGGATGTGGCTGACAGTCTCATCCCGTTCCTGAAAGACCCGGACTGGGCTTCGCGGATCGCGGCGGTGAGGGTGCTCGCCGGTGTTCTGACCGGACCTGTCAGGGCGGAACTGGAAAACCTCCTTGATACCGAGGAAGACCAGACAGTCATCAAGGCGGTCGAGGAAGTACTGAATGTTTGAACAGGAAAACATTATCCCCCTCCCTGAAGACGTGTTCAGGCTTATCCGTGACGTCATTAAAGACTATTGCGGTCTTTTTTTTGACGACAGCTCGAGGTATCTCATTGAGAAGAGGCTCTCAAGGCGCGTAAGAAACCATCATCTTGACGACTTCAGGGACTATTACCGGTTTATCCTCTACGACCGGCATGCAGAGGCAGAATTGGCTGCCATTATAGATATCCTTACCGTCAATGAAACCTATTTCTTCAGAGAGCAGAACCAGTTGAAGGCGTTCAGCGAGGAGATACTCGATGAACTCAGGGAGAAGAACAGGGACAGCAAAACCCTGAAGATATGGTCAGCGGGATGCTCTACCGGTGAAGAGCCGTATACCATTTCGATGCTGATAGAGGAGCGTGGTGATTTCAGGGGATGGGATATTGAGATACACGGCAGCGACATAAACCAGCGCGTGCTGCAGGTCGCACGGAAAGGGGTCTACAGGAAGAACTCCTTCAGGACGACCGAACCGCATATTATCGCGAAATACTTTATCGAAGAAGATTCTTCCTACCGGATTGTCGACAGCGTCAAGAGGAACGTAAACTTCAGTTATCTGAATCTCCTTGATCCGTACAAGACGAAGTTCCTTGACAAAATGGACGTTATCTTCTGTAGAAATGTGCTGATATATTTTGATAATATATCCCGAAAAAAAGTCATTGAGAACTTTTTCAACAGGCTTTCTGATGAGGGCTATCTCCTGCTGGGACATGCCGAGTCGCTCATGAATGTTTCGACGTCATTTACGCTGAAGCATCTGAAGAACGATATGGTCTATCAGAAGCCTGCCCGGAAAGGAATGCATATCAGGACATAAGATGAAAACAAAGGTCCTTATTGTCGACGATTCTGCGTATACACGGCAGATCATAAAAAAGATCATCGAGGCCGATTCCGGACTTGAGGTCATCGGCGTTGCCTCTGACGGCATAGATGCCATGGCGAAGACCCTGCGGTTGAAGCCGGACATTATAACGCTCGATTTCGAAATGCCCGAGATGGACGGGTTCAGTTTCCTCAGATGGCTGATGCGCGAGCGCCCGACGCCGGTTATCATGGTGAGTTCGCACGCTGACTCAAAGACGGTCTTCAAGGCGCTTGAACTCGGTGCGGTTGATTTTATCCCGAAACCGACGAAGCGCGCGTCCCTCGAACTGCAGACCATCGAAAAGGACCTCCTGAGGAAATTAAAAGGGATCAAGGAGATCCGGCTGGACATCCTCAGCAAAAACCTTGAACTGCTCGACAGGGAAGACCTTCTCGAGCCATATGAGGAAGAGGGGCATCGCAACATAAAGGTGGTTGCCATAGGTTCTTCAACAGGAGGGCCTGCTGCGCTGCAGATTATCCTGACGAGGATGCCGGCTGATTTCCCTGCCTCCATCGTGGTCAGTCAGCACATGCCGAGGGGGTTCACCGGACCCCTGGCTGAGCGGCTCAACCGGTTGTCGGGAATCAGGATAAAAGAAGCTGAAGAAGGGGACATTGCGGAAAAAGGCACTGCATTGATATGCCCCGGAGGATATCATCTTCATCTGCACAGGCGGGAGAAGAAGTTCGTTGTCTCCCTGAAGGAGGGACGAATTACGGACAAATATATTCCGTCCGTGGACTCCATGATGACGTCTGTTGCCCAGAGCTGCGGGGCTGGCTCGATGGGGGTTATCCTGACCGGCATGGGAAATGACGGTAAGAACGGCATGCTGGAAATAAAGAACAAAGGCGGTTATACTATAGCAGAGTCTGAGGCAAGCGCCGTGGTGTTTGGAATGCCTGCCGAGGCAATAAAAGCCGGAGCCGCAGAGAAGATACTGCCGATTTCTGAAATACCGGCAGAGATCGTAAGGGTAACAAATTTTTCCGGCGGCAGGGAGAGGACGTAGTGGAAAAAGAGGCGGGTTTCCTGAACAAGGCAGATGAATTTCTGCAGATGTTCAAAAAAGGGGAGGAGTTTACCAAGGAGCTCTTAAAGGAAAATGAAAAGCTCAGGTACCGCATTGTACAGCTTGAGGAGCAGAAGGAGCAGTCGGTCGACGAAACGCGGATCAAGCTGTATGAAGACCGCATAAAGGTGCTTGATGATGAGATCAGCTCCCTGCGGGAACGGTTCAGACAGGTAGAGGAAGAGAACAAGGACTTCGCTTCAAAATACCTCGAGGTTGAAGAGGAAAACAACAATCTCGCAAATCTTTACGTTGCAAGCTATCAGCTCCATTCCACCCTTGATTTTTCCGAAGTGCTCAGGATTGTGCTTGAGATCGTGATCAACCTGATCGGCGCTGAAAAATTCGCAATCCTCCTGATCGATGAAAAGACGAATGAACTGGTGCCGGTTGCTTCCGAGGGGATGGCTGTCACGGCCGCTCCGAGGGTCAGGTTCGGCGAGGGGAGAATCGGCACTGTTGCGAGGGAGGGTGAAAGTTATTTTGCGGATGATCTTTCCAGACCCGGTGAGTTTGAACCGACTGAACCGATCGTCTGCATCCCGCTGAAGATAAAAGAGCATGTGATCGGCGTAATATCCATTTATTCCCTCCTGGTCCAGAAATCAGGGTTTACCAATATGGACTATGAGCTGTTCAACCTCCTTGCCGGACATGCTGCTACGGCAATCTTTTCATCAAGGCTTTATACGCAGTCTGAAAGAAAACTGACTACCATACAGAGTTTCCTTGACCTGCTGAAAGAGAAACCGAGGAGATAGGGGGGTATAACAGGTATGCCAAA
>JBBIUL010000107.1:0-7494 GCA_037440265.1 Nitrospira sp.
TTATTCCGCCGATCGCAAAAGCCGGTATGGATATCCGGCTCCTGATCTTATCAAAAATACCCGTGCCCAGAGGGGCACCGTACTGCTTTTTTGAAGGTGTTTCATACACCGGCCCGAGCGTAATAAAATCCGCCCCGTCCTTCTCGGCGCTTTCCGCCTCCTCAACACCATGCGTTGAAACCCCTATCTTCAGCTTTTTCCCCGCAGCCTTCCGCGCTGCATATGCAGGGATGCCTGACTGCCCGAGGTGTACCCCGTCAGCGCCGACTGCCAGCGCAACATCCACCCTGTCGTTGATAAAGAGCTGCGCAGCGTACTGCCCTGTAAGCGCTCTCATGTTGTATGCCAAAGCCAGCAAATCCCTTATGCACAGATCTTTTTCCCTCAGCTGGACCGCCTTTGCCCCTCCCTTCAAGGCCTCCTCAACAGCAGTCATCAGCATCCCTTCCGAGACAAACTGTTTCCTGTCCGTTATGAGATACAGCCTGAAGCCCGGGTCTTTTACCATGCTTTGATTCTCAGATAATGCTCTCAAGCCATATAAAAAGGATGTTCTCAACAAAAAATGTTATGCCGGCAAACACCCACATCGTACGCTCGATAATCTTTAACCTCGCCCTGAATATGCTCAGGGCACCGAAGATCACAAAAAACCATGCGACTGATATCCATTTAAGGTTCCACGGAGAAACCCAGAGGATAAGGAACGAGATAAAAACCCCGAGACAGAGAAAAGGCAGCCATAAATAGGTATGCCCTGTCTCTTTCTTCACCATCCTGCGCGCCCTGAGTGCACCGAACATGTATACCTGCCACCATGCTCCCATGAAAAAAAACATCACCGCATACCGGTCAAGCCGGGCAAGAGGTATCTCCTGCGCCGGGAAGGCATTTGTCTCTATCGCCCATATCGTGAACAAAAAAATTGCCGGGAAAAGCGCCATAAAGACAAACCCGAAAAATTCGAGCACGTAGAACCCGAGCTGTGTCTCCTCTCCGGCCCTGCGCTCCTCCCGTGCACACATAAAAAATTCCATGCCGAGCATAACAGGCACAACCAGATATGCAAGCTGCTGATACCGGTAAGCATCCATCCCTCTCTACCTCCCCGTTGAGCGGCCGATCGTTTTTTTTATGTATGCCGCGGTTTTCGCGGCACCGGCCTTCACTCTTTATTTAAGATGACTATAACATGCCTTCAAGAGGACTGCTCGCGGTTGCATACAGTTTTTTCGGTATTCTTCCTGCCTTATAGGCAAGCCTTCCTGCCATGACTCCGTATTTCATCGCCTCGGCCATTGCAATAGGGTCTTTTGCCCCTGCAATTGCAGTATTCAAAAGCACAGCGTCGCATCCCAGTTCCATGGCAACAGCCACATCAGACGCAGTTCCCACCCCTGCATCGACTATCAGAGGCGCGTCTACGGTCTCAAGGATTATTTTTATGTTATAGGGATTGCGGATCCCAAGCCCGGAGCCGATCGGCGCTGCAAGCGGCATCACCGCAGCGGCCCCGGCATCGATCAGTCTTTTCGCCATAATAGGGTCATCATTGGTATAGGGAAGGACAATAAAGCCCTCCTTCGCCAGTATCTCTGTTGCCTTCAGGAGACCGCAGACATCCGGGAACAGGGTTTTTTCATCACCGATCACTTCGAGCTTTATGAGGTCAGAAACCCCTGCCTCCCGTGCCAGCCTCGAATACCGCAGGGCGTCTTCAATAGTATAGCATCCCGCAGTGTTCGGCAGTATTTTGTACTTCTTCGGGTCGATGAAATCAAGAAGGTTTTCACTGTTCGGCAGTATTTTGTACTTCTTCGGGTCGATGAAATCAAGGAGGTTTTCACTCTTCCGGTCAATGATATTCACCCTCCTGACCGCAACGGTAACCACGTCAGCGCCCGAAGCCTCTATGGCACGCGCCGTCTCTTCAAAGTCTTTGTACTTTCCGGTCCCAACCCATAACCTTGACTTAAATTCAATCCCTTTTATTATAAGTTTGTCTTCCATCATTCCCCCATGTTATGAAATGTTAAAAAAACGAGGCGTTTTAATTGAGCGGTTTATTTTGCCGATATTCATACAGAAAACTCCCAAATGATGATGAGGCAAAATCCTCGGAGTTCCGGCTATGCCGGAGCGAGAATGAGCGAAAATAAAATGCCTTGTTTTATACATCATCATCTTCTTTATCCTCCACCGACAAAATTGACAATCTCAACAGCATCGCCGTCATGCAGGCTGAAACTTCCATAATCAGCCTTTTTTACAATACGAAGATTCACCTCGACCGCCACTCTCCCTGACTGAATATTCAGCTCGTCAAGGAGCTCCTGCACGGTCGCAGCCTTCAGGTCTTCTCTTGTTTCTCCATTCACTGTAAGTTTCATAAAACAAAAAACCGCATCCCTGGGGATACGGTCGACTGCGAGTTTTATTCCCTGTTTCCTCCGCCGGAATTATCCGTATCAGGTTCAAGGGGTCTCTCCCGCTTCTGCGAAAGACTCTCAGGCATTGCTGCCTCCCCCAAGGGCTGATTTAAGTATAGAGCAGCCCGGGTTTTTATGTCAACAACATTTCGAGTAGATTTTCATGTGAGGCAACGGGCAACAACGATTTTTTTAATATATAATATACAAATGATATTCAGGGTGTTCGAAAAAGACCGGTTAAAAAAACTTTTCGACAGCCTTGCTTCTGACAACAGGATGATCGGGCCTGTCAGGGTCAGCGAGGACCGCAGCAACAGACCGGTCTACTCGTTCAGGCAGGTCTCTGACTTCAGCGAGATAGACATCAATTACACATCAACAAAGATGTCTGCCAAGCAGTATTTCCTTCCTTTTACCGAAGACCTTGCAACCTTCAGCATTGAACAGTCCGCCTTAGGCGGAGGCTGGGATAAGAAGGTCAGCTACAACATTGACCGTCCGGGCATCTTCTTCGGCATGCATGCATGCGATATCAATGCGCTCAACAGGCTTGACAAGGTGCTGCTGCACAGCGTATATCCCATGCCCTATTACGCTGCCAAGAGGCAGAACATGTTTATCATAGGATTCGGCTGCACTCCACAGCCGCACTGTTTCTGCAGGTCAATGGGCGCTGACACTGCGTTGCACGGCTTTGACCTGTTCATAACCGACATCGGCGACAGCTATTTTGCAGAGATCATGTCCGGAACTGCATTCGATTTCCTTAAGAGCATCGACTCATCTGAACCGCGGGAAGAAGACCACGTCAGATATATGAAGACCGCTGCCGAGCGCACAAAAAAATTCACGGCACAGGTCGAGACAACGGACCTGAACAAAATCCTCGACATGGAATTCCAGTCGGATGTCTGGAAACTCTGGGGAGAAAAGTGTCTTTCCTGCGGAACCTGTGCCAATGTATGCCCCTCATGCTACTGCTACGGGGTCGAGGAGACCGTCAGCCTTGATCTCAAAAAGGCAAGAAAAACAAAGATGCTCTATTCATGCAACATCATTGATTTCGCCGAAGTCGCCGGCGGTCACAACTTCAGGCCCGAAAGGCATATCCGGTTGAAATACCGGTATTATCACAAGCACCGCGGCTTTGTCGAGGCGTTCGAGGAATCCCTCTGCGTCGGATGCGGCAGGTGCGGGGAATCATGTCTTGCCGGAATAACCGTGCCTGAGGTGATTGCAAGCATCCGGGGGGAAATCCCGGCATGAGCAAACAGCTGAAATTATCCGATGTTGCCTCAGACAGCAGCAGGCTCAGAAGGAAAGAAGACCTTGCCGGCTTCGAATACAGCCATAAGGCGGAAATCACGAGCATCTACCCACTTACCCCCATGGAAAACCTCTACCATATACAGATACTCGACCCTGAAGAACGGAAAAAATTCAGCTTCCAGCCGGGTCAGTTCATCATGCTTGAATTGCCGGGGATCGGCGAAGCCCCGTTTTCCATATCTTCTTCTCCTGCCGGGCACGGCAATTTCGAGCTCTGTATCAGAAAGGCAGGGAACCTGACACAGTTCCTCTCGCGGGTCAGCCGGGGCACGGTGGTTGGTATCCGAGGCCCGTTCGGAACGAGTTTCCCCATGGATAAGATGCATGAGCAGAACATCCTGCTGATCGCAGGCGGGCTCGGTCTTGCCCCTTTAAGGGCGCCGATCGCCTATGTCCAGGAAAACCGCAGCAGGTTCAGGATGGTCGACATTATCTACGGGACCAGGGAGCCCTCTCAGCTGCTCTTTACCTACCAGTACGATATGTGGCGAAAAGACGATATTGAACTGAACATTATCGTCGAGAAACCTGATGCTGAGTGGAAAGGACATACCGGACTGACAACAACAATCCTCGAAAATATTGCAAAGGAACGGGACCGTTCATATTACAAAAAAACCTTTGCGATCGTCTGCGGCCCCCCTGTCATGTTCAAGTTCGTCTGCACTATGCTGACAGAGCACGGCATCCCCATGCAGAAGATGTTCGTCTCCCTCGAGCGCAGGATGCATTGCGGGATGGGCAAGTGCTGCCGCTGCAATGTAGGCTCAACCTATACCTGTCTCAAGGGCCCGGTCTTTGATTTCTGGACCGTCATGAACCTTAAGGAGGCGATCTGAATGCAGCCCGATGAAAACAGCAGAACATACCTGGGGGTCAGCATCCCAAAGCCGAAGGTGGCCTTCTTTGAACTTACCTCATGCGAAGGCTGTCAGCTTCAGATCCTTAACAATGAATCAACCCTCATTGACTTCCTGTCACTCGTCGAGATCGTAAATTTCCGCGAGGCAATGACAGAACACTCTGATGACTATGAGATCGCCTTTGTCGAGGGGAGCGTTACAAGAGGCGATGAGATTGCACGGCTGAAAAACATTCGGGAAAAGGCAAAGACCCTTGTTGCCCTGGGCTCATGCGCCTGCTTCGGCGGTGTCAACCAGCTCAAGAACCGCCAGAATCCTGAATGGGTCGTAAAGGAGGTCTACGGCGATTCAAAAATTGAAACAGCCCCTGCAAGACCGCTCGAGGATGTGGTGTCCGTTGACCTGAAGATATTCGGCTGCCCCATCAAAAAAGAAGAGGTCGAGAAGATCGTCACCAATATTGTTCTCGGCAAATCAGTGAACGTCCCCAAATACCCTGTCTGCATGGAGTGCAAGGCAAATGAAAATATCTGCCTCTTTGATCTTGGCGAGCCGTGTCTGGGCCCTGTCACCCGGGCAGGGTGCGATGCATGGTGCCCCAACAGCAGGGCAGGCTGCTGGGGTTGCCGGGGTCCTGCTGAGGATGCAAACATCAGTCAGCTGAAAAAGATCATGACTGAACACGGCTTCTCGCTTGAGACATACATCGACCGGCTTGAATGTTTTGGAGGCTTTAATCAATACGTGGAAGAATTAAGGAAACTTCAATGAACCGCTTTCAAAAAGACTTGCTGGTTGTTCCAGAGGATACTTACAATACATGAAGATTGACTGCAACATAAACATCAAACACCTTTCGCGGGTCGAAGGCCATGGCGATATCAGCATCAGGATAGAGCAGGGAACGCTCAAGCACGCCCGATGGGAGGTTGTGGAGACCCCGAGGTTCTTTGAGGCGCTCCTTGTCGGCAAGAGCTGGGAGAACGCCCCTTGGATCACCGGCAGGATCTGCGGTATCTGTTCCATCGGCCATACGCTTGCGAGTATCAGGGCCATTGAAAACGCATTCGGCATGGTACCGTCTCCACAGACTGCAAAACTGCGTCTCCTGCTGAAGCATATGGAGACGCTCCAGAGCCATATCCTTCACCTCTATTTTCTTGCAGCGCCGGACTTCCTGAACACCGGCAGTGTATTCCCTTTGCTTGAGCTTGAGCCGGATGTTGTCATCCGTGCTGCAGAGATAAAGCAGCTCGCCAACGACATCTGCGACTGCATCGGCGGCAGGCGCCTCCACCCCACAAGGACCGTGGTGGGAGGGTTCACGATGCTGCCTGATAAGAAAGAACTCGCAGAGTTCCGGGTGCGCCTCGGAAAGATCTCCGGAAAACTCGACCGCACTGCCGAGATATTCAGGATGTTTAAAATCCCTGACTTCACACGGGAAACAGAATTTGTCTCGCTGAAAGGCGATGGCTGCTATCCTTTTATCGGAGGCAGCCTGATATCGTCCGACGGGGTGCAGAAGAGAGAACAGGACTACCGCGAAATGACCAATGAATATATTGCTCCTGGCTCCACCTCAAAGTGGGCACGCCTCTCACGAGGATCATTTGCGGTCGGCGCGCTTGCAAGGGTCAACAACAACTTTGCCTTTCTCCACCCGAAGGCAAAGGATATTGCCGAAGGGTTCCGTCTTCTGCCGGTAAACCATAATCCGTTCATGAACAACATTGCCCAGCTCGTTGAATGCTTCCATGTTGTGCATGAATCAATCTCCCTCATTGAGGAGCTTCTTGATTCGGAATGGACAGAACCGAGGCAAAAGGCGGTCCCAAAGGAGGGGACCGGCACTGCAGCTGTTGAGGTCCCGCGAGGGATTCTCTATCACTCCTATGAGTTTGACAGGACCGGACACATTGTAAAATGCGACTGTGTCATCCCTACCGGTCAGAACCATGCCAATATTCAGCTCGATCTTGAAGCGCTGGTCAAAGGACTGGCAGAAAACGGGAAAGAGGATAAAGAGATCGAACTCCTTGCCCAGATGCTTGTCAGGGCCTATGATCCCTGCATATCCTGTTCAGTGCATTAAGCACTGTCGCGTGCCGCTGACAGTCTCCTGTTTGTTCCGTAAACAAGTCAGCAAACAACCTCCAGCAGAAAGGAACATACATAGCGCAGGATTACCAATAATCAAAGACATCGGGCTATTTTTTCAGGGCGGGCATTTCTGCCAATACAGCATCAAGCATTGACAGCGCATCAAGTGCAGCAGGATAGCCCGCATAAATGGCAACCTGGAGCAATGCCTCGATAATATCATCGACCGTTGCCCCGTTTTTCAGCGCAAGCTCGAAGTTGATTTTAAGCGCGTTCTGCCTGCCAAGCGCTGCCAGAATGCAGATGCTGCATAATGCCCGGGTCTTCGGTTCAAGGGTTTCTCTGGCCCACGTCCTGCCGAAAACAACTGATATTGCCTCTTTTTCAAAAGCCGGACTCAGGGACCTGAACCGACTGACTATTGCATTTGCCCTTTCCTCGCCCAACAACTTCCTGAGCTGATTAAACCCACGGTCATAACTTTCCATAACCAGTCCTTTCTTCCCCTGACAGTCAGCTGTCGTTTGAACGTTCTCTGATGAAACTCCCGAACCTGCTAATCAAGATCCCACTTCATCTGGAACTCTATCTCTTCCGAAGAAGCGCTCCGCTCATGTTCGATGTTGATGACTGCATCTGGCGGAACAACAATGCGCTCTCCTGCCACCTGTATGCGGAACCGCTTCCCGGTTTCAATACAGTCTGCAAGCCTCCTCAGCTTCATGGCAAACTGCCTTGCCGGATAATCTTTTTCAATGTCCCGTTTT
>JBBIUL010000108.1:0-7416 GCA_037440265.1 Nitrospira sp.
GAGATAGGACGGGACCGAGAGGCTGAAAATATAGAGAAACGGCCAGTTAAAGAGCAGGATGCCAGCGAAGAATAAAAAGACCCAGAGTTCCTTGCTGTTCATGCATAAAATGTATCATGAGAAACAGACGATAATCAAACGAAAAAGGCAGACCAAAGAAACGGTTAAACTCATTTCTTGGTTATCTCATATTTACCGTCTTTGTCAATCTGGATGACGGCATTGAGGAACCTGGTCTTGTATCCTGCTGCCTTCAGTTTGTCATAAGCCATTTCAGCCCTGATGCCGGTAACACAGTGCACGAGAATCTCTCGGTCTTTCGGCAGTTGAGCCATCTTTTCTTCGATCTTGCCGACCGGTATGTTGAGCGCGCCTTTGAGCATCCCGTGCATAGCCTCATCTTCCTCTCGGACGTCGACTATCAGTTTGCCGGGAGTCGCGGTTTCGGCAATGGTCTTGAACTCCTCGATGGCAATTTCACCTGGTCTCGGCTTGTAAACATAAACAATCTTGGTGTCAGGCTCGCCCTGTACCAGCTGGTTGCCGGCCTTTTTCCATGTGCCGATACCGCCGTATAATACGGATGTATCCTTATATCCCCATTCCCTTACTGTTTTGAATGCATCTGCATTCTCGTTTTCCGAATAGAGGATTATCACTGCTGATTTGTCAGCAGGGAAGCGGTCTTTTGCACCGGCCAGTTCTTTTGCCGGAATGGAGACAGCACCCTTTATGTGTCCTGCCTTTGCCTCTTCGGCTGACCTTAAGTCAATGAGGACATGTGAGATGTCTTTTTCAATGAGGCCTTTCAGCGAGGCAGCCTGTGAGAGGATGAGAAGACCGCCTTTTTTCCATGCAGGCATACCGTCGTGGAATATCTTGACATTGGTATATCCCATTGCCTCTGCCCGACGGGCAGATTCAGGGCTCAGCATTCACGTTACGCCTCCGCAGTAAAAGATAACGAGTTTATCCTTTTCCTTTGGAAGGATCTTTTCCTTGAGTTCATCAAACTTATCGAGCGGCATGGAAAGGGCATGGGGGATATGCCCCTCGTTATATCTCGGGACAGGCCTTGAGTCAATGAGCACGTAGTTGCCATTTGCCGGCCCCATGTCAGTCAGCTTTGCCATCTCTTCAACGGAAACAAGTTTCTCATCTGCAACTTTTGCCGGTGGTTTGACTGAAATGCTGACTGCCTGCGGGCTCTTTTCAGTGCCTGAAAACCGTACCCCGACTTCCTTGTCTTTTTGGATGCCGGCCAGTTTTTCAGCTCCGGAGACCTTGATGTCATCTCCATAGTTGATCACCCATACAACATTGCCGACTGCAACCTGTATGGTCTTGAATTTTTCTGATACTGATACGAGCGAGCCCCGAACCAGATCATCTGCAGGCTGGTGACACTGCTTGCAGAGGGTGGCTATTGTGGGCTTGCCGGCATCTGAGGCGCCCGGGAAGGCTACCACTGATAAGGCAATTGCTACAAAAGACAGGAAAACCAAGAACCTTTTTGTTACCATAATCTCCTCCAATCTAAAATTGTAACTTTAAGTTAATATAATTCGAAACTCTGCAAATTGTCAAGATAACTCTAAAGGAAAGTGAATGCAAGAAAAAGTTTTCCGGAAAGCAGTCGCAAAGGATTTTCCCAAAAGGGCGATAAGGCTATTTGTTAAGGCTTCTTATAACAGGAGGACAGACCAGTTCACAAGGTTGCTGATGTATGAATCGACGGGGCCTGGCACTGACTATGCTGTAACGCTGTCTTATTTCTCCAGTTCAAGCAGTCTTTCTCCGGCTTTTTTTGCAAAATCACTGTCAGGGTATTTCTGGATGATCTCTGTATAAAGTTTTCTTGCATGCTCCTTGTTGTTCTGCAATTCCTCGAACCGGGCAGTCTCAAAAAGCTCTGAAGCCTTGTTGCCGGTGCAGCCGGAGAGTCCCAAGGCAATCAGCATGCACAAGATAAGTACGCGGTTTTTCATAAATCCTCCATGCTATTTTAGTTTGCCGCAGAGCTCGGCAACGCGTTTGCCGAGCTTGAAGGCATCTTCTGAAGCGCTTTTGTCAGGGGCTCCGACACAGCCGACGCCGTAATGTCCGGATGCGCTCATCGGGTCACCGACTATGATCATACCGTAAATCAGCAGGCAGTGCAGTATCGATAGTATGGTTGTCTCTTTGCCGCCTGTGTGATGTCCGCCTGTTGCAAAGGCAGCGCCGACCTTGTTTTCCATCTTTCTCCGTATCCCGACGTAATCGTCAAAGATTTTTTTCAATTCCCAGGCCATAACCCCAAAATAGACAGGGGAACCGGCGATGACTCCTGCAGAATTCAGAAAATCATCCTTGCTTACTTCACCGGTGTTTCTTACAACTGCCTTCAGCCCTGCAGATTCAACTCCTCTGGCAACCTCCTGAGCAAGTTTTTCGGTGTTGCCGCCTTTAGAATAATATAGAACCAGGATCTGCATACATACCTCCTTCAAGGGTTTTAGACAAGCTTATTCATAAGTAATGAAAGTAAAGACTGGACATAGTATTCTCGCTCATTCTCGTCCGCCTTAGGCGGACTCCTAAATGTATCTCTTCTTACAGTCTGCCTGCAAGTTTCAGATTTTCGATAATGCCCTGGATCTGGGGCAGGGCTTCCAACGCTGCCTTTTCGCCCTCAAGGACGGCTTCGTGTCTTTTTTCGAACTCAGAAGAACCAATATGGCCGACTTTGGGCCTAACAACAACATCTGCCCGTGCAAGCTGTGCGGCTGCAAGCCTTGAATACATGATGTTGACCGACTGCAGGATTGTCTCGATCGTGCCGACCGGGGTTTTGATATCGAGGTCTGCGGATATATCCACGGCGATCACAACGTCGGCCCCATATCTCCTGGCAGCATCAACAGCTACAGGGCTTACTACACCGCCGTCAACATACATTTTGTCTGCAATCCTGGCAGGTCTGAATACCCCGGGTATTGAACAGCTTGCCCGCACTGCCTTTCCGGTATTCCCCATGCCGAAAACGATTTCTTTCCCATCAGGGATGCTTGCAGCGACTGCATAAAAGGGGATTCTTAACTTCTCGATAGTGGTATTTTTCAGAGTCCTGTTGATATATTCCTCGAGTTTGTCGCCTTTTATGAACCCGTTATCAGGGACCGTGATATCTATGATGTCGCCTTTCTGTATCGAAAGGGCCATGGTCTGCAGCTGCAGTGCATCGAACCCGTATGCATACAGGCTTCCGACAAAACTGCCGGCACTGGTGCCTATGATCATATGAACCGGTATTCTGTTTGCCTCCAGCACCTTGAGTACCCCGATATGGGCGAATCCGCGTGATGCACCTGCGCCGAGGACAACCGCTATCTTTGCAGGCTCCGCCGGGGGCTGGACTTCAGCAGGTGCGCAGGCCGCCGTGATTACAAGGAGCATAACAGCAATGGAGAGAAGCAATCGTTTCGCGCTGAGTTCAGTCGGTTGCATGGTGTCTCGTTTTTTTCATTATAGTACAGATCGGCATAAAGATGTAACCGCAGTATAGGGAAAGTGGAGTTGTGCTATCGATTGAGGTTCCTGTAATACTGATTCAGCGGGTCTTATTCAGCAGGTGTTTTTTGACGGTGTTATTGAGCTCTTCGAGTTTGAAGGGTTTTTTGAGCATGCTGATCCCCTGATTTCTGAATTCTTCCTCAAGTTCAGGGGTAATGAATGCCGAGCAGACGACAATCGTCGGTTTTTGAGGCTTACTGCTTAATTTTTTGATCAGTTCTGCGCCGTTTCCTTCGGGCATCCTGAGGTCTATGAACAGCATGTCGATCTTCTCAGCATCGAGTCTCGATGCGGCATCGGAGATATTGGACGCAGTGATGACCTCATGGCCGCTCTTTCTTAAGGCCCTGTCGAGGAACCACCTCACCAGCTGTTCATCGTCAACTACCAGAATCTTCATCGTTTCCTATCGTAACGGATTGTAATAAATTATACTGACTTTACGCAAGGGGCCTGCCTGTCCGGCAGGCAGGCCTGACTGTCTATTTCTTGTCATTCAGAAAGCCGAACTTCTGCATACGGTATCTCAGGGCATCCCTGGTAAGATTAAGAAGTTTTGCCGCTTTGGTCTGATTCCATTTTGTGGTCTCAAGCGCCTGCCTGATCAGTTCTTTTTCGAACTGTTCGATGTCAATGCCGCCTGCCGGGATGCTGATCTGGCCGTCCGGCATGGTCCTTGCCTGGATGTCGTTCTTGAGGATCTCGATGGGCAGGTGTTCCGGCAGTATGTATTCTTCGTTCTCAAGGATCATGGCCCGTTCTATAACATTTCTCAGCTCCCTTATGTTGCCGGGCCAGTGATAGCTTAAGAACGCCTTTGCCGTCTCTTCAGAAATGCCTTTTACCTCTTTCTTGAATTCCCTGTTGAATTCGTCGACAAAGAACTTAGCGAGTATCAGGATATCCTCTTTCCGTTCCCTGAGCGGAGGAAGGTAGACAGGGATTACCTTCAACCGGTAATAGAGGTCTTCCCTGAACGAGCCGTTCTTGACCGCTTCAAGGATGTCCTTGTTGGTGGACGCTATTACCCTTATGTCAACTGAGATATCCTTGACGCCTCCAATCCGCTTGAATGTCTTGTTTTCGATTACCTTCAGGAGCTTTGCCTGCGTGCTCGTCTTCATGTCGCCGATCTCATCAAGAAAGATCGTGCCGCCGTCAGCGAGTTCGAAGAGCCCTTTCTTCATGTTCTTTGCATCGGTGAAGGCCCCTTTTTCATAACCGAAGAGTTCGCTTTCGATGAGGGTCTCGGGCAATGCAGTGCAGTTTATATCCATGAGCGGCTTTTCAGCCCGGCTGCTTTCGTAATGAATTACCTTTGCTATCAGGTCTTTCCCGGTGCCGCTTTCGCCCTGTAACAAGATGGTCGTGGTGTCGCTCCTTGAAACCTTTTTGGTGAGCTCCAGGATGTCGAGCATTTTTTCGGATTTGCCGATGATGTTGTCAAAGCCGTACTGTCCTGAGAGTTGTGACCTGAATTTTGAGACCTCCTTCCTGAGAGAGAAGGTCTCGAGGGCCTTGCCGATGAGTATCTTTAGTTTGTCGAGATTGAATGGTTTTTCTACAAAATCATAGGCACCGACCTTTATGGTTTTGACTGCTGTCTGGATATCGCCAAAAGCGGTTATCATGATGACGATGGCGTCCTTGCTCTCTTTTTTTATCTCTTCAAGGACTGTTATTCCTGAGATATCAGGCAGATGTATATCGAGCAGCACAATATCCGGGAGTTCCTCGAAATAGGTCTTCAGGCCGTCTGAGCCGTTCTCGGCAGTGATTACCGCAAACCCCTCTTTTGAGAGGTTCTGCTCCAGAGACCATCTGAGCAGTTTTTCATCATCGATGACCAGTATCTTAGCCTTTTCCACCCTTACCCCTTTTGAGGAAGTATAACCCTGAACGTTGTGCCGCTTCCTGTCTTGCTCTCTATCTCAATCCTGCCTTTATGACTTTCAATGATGTTTCTGCTGATCGCAAGTCCGAGCCCTGTCCCGAGATGTTTCAGGGAAAATCTCGGTTTGAAGACTTCGGTCAGGTCGTACTCTGACAGTCCCTCGCCGGTGTCGGAGAATGTTATTTCCAGTTCATGAGCAGCGGTGCGTTTTTTTACCACAATCGTCAGGGTGCCGCCTTCAGTCATGGAATGAAGCGAATGAGCGGATATGCTCAGCAATGCCTTTTCGATCTGATCAGGGTCGACTGTGACAGTATGCACGTCAGACGGTATAAACTCAATCCTGACGTTGTTTTTCCGAGCAGACGCCTCCAGGCCCTCTCTGACCTTATTGATAATAGCATTAATATCAGTCAGAATCAAATGGAGCTCGGGAGGTTTTGCAAAAACAATGAGGTCTTTCACCGCGGAGTCAAGGCGCTCAATTTCCCTGAGGATGTCGTTTGCAATTTCCTTGCGGGGACTGTCTTCGGGGAAATCCTCGGCAAGGACCTGGAGCGCACCGCTTATGCCGGCAAGCGGGTTTTTGATCTCATGTGCGACGGCAGCGGCAAGCTCGCCGATGGACGCCATCTTCTCAATCTGTTTTCTTTCATCTGAATGAAACAGTGCGAGCTCGGTCCGGGCCTTTTTCAGCTGCGACAGCATTCCATTTATGTTTTCGGTGATCTCGTTGATCTCGTCCGGTCCGCTCAGTGGAATTTTAGAGCGGAGATCTTCTTTTTGTGCCTTCTGAATGGAAGCCCGTAATCTGTTGAAAGGGTGTTTTATGAGCACAAGACCCAGGACACCGACGACAAGAGAGAGCACTGCGACAATAATGATAAATGAAGTGATTACCTGCTCTTCGGCATCGGCGATTCTCTTTTCTGAGAATTTCTTTGATATCTCGATATTCAGAATGCCGAGGAACTCTTCTCCCGGATCATGGCATCTTTGGCAGGGCTTGGAGTTCCTGATCGGCTCTAGATGTGCATAAATACCCCTGCCATCTGGTTCATAAGCAAATGGAGCGCCCTTATGCAGTTTCAGAAAAGGTATTTCTTCTTCACGGATTTTTTTGCCTATCTCGAGCGGAAAAGAAGACCGTAACACGGTGCCGTCTTCAGCGACGATCCTGACCGCTTCAATGTCTTCTGATATCAGGGTCTCAATAAACTTCTGGAACTCTGCCCCGCGTCCATCGAGCATGAGTGCATATAATCCGTTTTTTGTAATTCCGGACAGCAGGGAGACCGCTTTCCTTCGGTTGTCAAGGATATGTTTTTCGATCAGGGCAAGGCTCTGCCAGGAGAAAAAACCGATCAGGACTATCAACGGGAGCAGGGTGCCGATGATATACTTTTTTTTCAGAGTCATGCCAGTCCCCATTGCTTCTCTCCAGAAACACGAAGCAGAGCATAAGACATGGCTACCTGTTCAGGTCAGGCAATTATTACTGTGCTCCATAGCTGTGCAGTCCTGAGAGAAGGAGGTTGACCCCGAGATACGTGAAGATCACGGCGAGAAATCCCAGCACTGCAACAGTGGCGACCTTCCTGCCTTTCCACCCCCTCATCAGGCGGCTGTGCAGATAAAAGGCGTAGAAGAACCATGTAATAAGAGACCACGTTTCCTTGGGATCCCATGTCCAGTATTTCCCCCATGCCTGGTCAGCCCATATTGCGCCGAAGATGAGCCCCCCAAGCGTGAATACCGGAAACCCGATGGCAATGCTCTTGTAGGTGAGTTCATCGAGGAGCTCAGGGGTTATGTTGAAGGAGGTCAGGATTTTCTTGAAAATGACGCCGTACCGCCATATCAGGAAAGTAAGGCCGATCGCAATGCCCCAGCTGAGCAGCGCAACAGCAACAGAATCGCTGCGGAAAGAGGCCTTGAAGAGGAACCCCTTAATCAGCTCTTCAGGG
>JBBIUL010000109.1:0-7416 GCA_037440265.1 Nitrospira sp.
GGTGTTTTCTGCTCGGTATCGATCATAATTCCTGCCTGTTCATAAAAAGGCCTTCTGTAGTCCAGCAGTTCCCTGATCCTGCCCATAGGGTCTTCAACGTTCAGGAGCGGCCGGTCGCCGCTCCTGCTGGTTCTTCTGAGTATTGTTTCAGGGCTGGCCTCGAGACAGAAGATAACTCCTCCCTTCCGCAAAGCATCCATATTCTCACTCTTCAGGACAGCGCCGCCTCCTGTTGCGATGATAATATTCTGCTCTTCGGAGAACTTTCTGATAGTCTCAGTCTCGATCTCCCTGAACCGCGCCTCGCCATAGACCCTGAATATTTCATTGATCGTCATCTGCTGGCTCCGCTCAATCTCTGCGTCGATATCCACAAGCTTCATATCAAGCATCCTTGAGAGTTCACGTCCGACTGCAGTCTTGCCGGTGCCCATAAAACCGGTAAGGACAATGTTTTTTTTCTGGGAATTCATGCCAACAACCTTTTTCTCTCGCAGGCTAAAAAGACTTCAGATATGAGGTATAGGAATCATAATTTTTCTTTACCTCTTTTTTGCTGTCTCCGCCGAACTTTTCAAGGAAGGCATCTGCAATGACAAGGGCGGCCATTGCCTCGCAGACAACCCCGGCTGCAGGAACAGCGCAGACGTCAGACCGTTCATATGCTGCCTTGAAAGGCTTTTTGGTATTGATATCTACTGACTTCAGCGGCCTTCTGAGGGTAGGGATAGGTTTCATCACTGCCCTGAGGATAACCGGCATTCCATTTGTCATGCCGCCCTCGATCCCCCCTGCATTATTGGTCTTTCTGTAAAACCTTGAACCTTGAACTTTGGACTTTGAACCTCTGTAAAATATTTCATCCATAACTTCTGAGCCGAATCGCCTGCCCGTTTCAAACCCGAGTCCTATCTCAACTCCTTTTATAGCCTGCACACTCATGAGCGCCTGGGCAAGCCTTCCGTCAAGCTTCCTGTCCCATTGGACATGACTACCGAGTCCTGCAGGCAGGCCGGTTATGAACACTTCAAATATACCGCCAAGGGAATTGCCATCCTTTACCGCCCGGTCAATCAGGCTGATCATCTTCCTTGAAGCTTCAGGATCCGGACACCTCAGCAATGACTTTTCAGCTTTCTCAAAAAAACGCAACAGATCCTTTTCTTCCGCGTTCTGACTTCCGACGTCTGACTTCCGACTCCCTATCTGGACTACATAACTCCCGATTGTAATATCAAAATCAGCCAGTATTTTTCTGGCAATTGCACCAAGGGCAACCCTCATTGCTGTCTCACGGGCGCTCGACCGCTCAAGGATATTGCGAATATCTCTCTGGTTGTACTTCAGAGCACCAGCAAGGTCTGCATGCCCAGGCCGCGGACGAGTTACGGTTTTCAATGCTTTTTCATCCAATTCAGGACTCTTGATCCTGAATTCAGAACTCATCACTTCCCGCCAATTCTCCCAGTCTTTATTTTCAATAAAAAGACTGACTGGAGAGCCAAGCGTTAAACCATGCCTTATGCCTGAAATGATCTCAGCATGGTCAGATTCGATCTTCATTCTCCCGCCACGACCATAGCCTTCCTGACGGCGCTTGAGGTCCTTGTCGATATCTTCAGAAGATATCTGAAACCCCGATGGAACTCCTTCAAGTATGCCGGTCAGGCCCTTGCCGTGAGATTCTCCTGACGTTAAAAATCTGAGGTTTTGCATGACAGATTATACATTATTGCAGGGGACATTATGCAAAAAAAGGGGATGACTGAATGTCATCCCCTCTCTGCATAGGATGTTTTATCTTAGGGCATTAAAATCAACTACCCTGGGAGTAACAAAAATAAGTATCTCGGTGTTATTTTCCACATTCTGTTCCCTGTTAAAGAGGAATCTGCCGAGCAGCGGTATTTTACTCAGACCCGGGATAGAATTGTCAGTCAAATTCTCTGACTGTTTGAATATTCCGCCTATCACAATAGTATCACCGTTATTTACAAGCACCGAGGTTTTTGCTGTATTCTTAAGAATCGAAACATTAGTTCCAACAAGGGGACCAGGCTGGTCTTTTGTAATATCTAAATCCATAAAGATAGCGCCGCCAGGAGCAATCCGAGGTTTCACCGTAAGTGAGAGCACCGCATCAACTGCGGTAAAGCTTGGAGTAGTCGAGCCGCCGACTGTAGACTCAATATATATTGTACTACCCTGGGTAATCTTGGCCTCCTGATTGTTCATGGTCATAATTTTTGGATTTGATATAACCTTTCCTTTGAGCAGCTGTTCCATCGCCGACAATTTAAGGTTAAGCGCTAATGTAGCAGCCCTGTTTATGTAGCCAAACCCAATCTGCCCCATGGTTGAACTTGCAGGGAGATTTACAAGCGGCTCGACAAGGGTAGATATTGACCCGTCACCGGTTGTTGTTTGTGCTGCACCAGTACCACTTCTATTAAGAAAGAAATTATGGTCACCGAGGGTTGGAGGGTTCTTGAAGAAAACACCCCACTCGATGCCAAGGTCTTTCGTATATGTTGAAGTAACCTCGACAATCTTCGCCTCGATCATAACCTGACGAGCCTGCATATATTCCCTATCAATCTCACCAATCAGGGCTCCAACTTTTTCAATATTAGGCTCAAGGTCATTGATGATAAGAGAGCTTGCCCTTTCATCAAGGGTAATGCTGCCACGGGAACTGACAATCTTAGCCTTATCAATGGCATCTTTCAGTTTTGCAAGGTCAGCATAATTAACTGGGAATATCCTTGTTCTGAGTTCACCGGCTTCTTCAGCGGCCTTTTTTGCCTTTGCCAGTTCATCAAGCTCTTTTGCCACAATTGCCGTAGGCACAATCCTGATGATATTACCGTCCACGATCTTGGAAAGTGAAAAGGTTCTGAGCATAAGATCTAATGCCTGGTCCCAGGGGACGTTGTTTAATTTAAGGGTTATTTTGCCGGAAATTCCGGGGTTGACAACAATATTGTACCCGCTGATATCTGCAAGGAGCCTGAAGATAGGGATTATGTCAGCATCCTGAAAATCAAGCGAGACCCGTTTCCCGGCATATTTACCCTCATCAAGCTTTGCAAGCTCAGCAGAAGAAATGACAGGGGTGCTGTTCTTTTCACCAGTGCCGGCAGGAGCAGTTGCCTGAATCGGCATATCAACACGACCCAGGGATATAACGACTGTGTTTCCTGATGCAGCCATATCATATTTCGTCTTTTCCCTTAAATCAAGAACGAGCCTTACTTTATCCTTATGCTTGCCGGCCCTTATGCCTTTCAAGGGTGCAATGACAGCAGCCGGGACTTCAGCATTCAGCGACACATCAGGGATGTCCACTACCACCCTGTCATCCACTGGAAAAACATTGGGAGTCATCGTCCCGTTCCCTTTAACCATAACTTTAACGACATCAGATGTCTTTTGCAATGTTATGCTGTTAATCTCGGTTGCCTTTTGCATAGGAGTTGTATTTTCGGCTTTTACAGGTACGGTCGGCATAGCAGGGGGTTCAGAAGTAGCCTTCTGCATGCTCACAGATTCTTTGGTTTCCGCAACAACTGCAGACGCAGCGTTTTGTGCCGCAGGTTCGTCCCTTCTGATAACCAAAGTAAGAGCAGTATCCTTATACATTGGGACAACGGTCGAAGGTGCAGGAAATACAATGTCAATCAGGACAGCCTTTTTCGGGGAATCCGTTTCCTGCGGAATAATTTCTGTAACAAAAGGCTTATCGGATACAATCTTTTTGTTGTAAGGACCGGCAGTCATATCGGGGATTTCAATAGTGGTTTTGTACGGGTCTGCAGTGCTGTATAAGGTATATGAAAATGCCGTGTTACTTGTTATCACAACCTGGTTGTCAAGCACCTGGATCCCGGTTATAACCGGAGGGGCGTCCGATGTTGCCGCATCCTTAACATCGGAAGTCGTTGCACATCCAACAACAGCTATAAGAAAAACAATTGATAAAAACAGTTTTAACGGAATAGTTCTTTTCATTCGTCCTCCTCCTTACGGAGTTTCAAAATTGTATCTCTTGGCTTGATCTGCCCTCTATAGTCTTTTACTTCTTCTCTTATTACCATCGAATCCTTCGTTATGCTTTCAACTCTTCCGCCGTGAAGACCAAGAACTACTCCCTTTCTGACCGTATAAGACTTATTATCGGGTAGCGTTATCATGGCATAGTACTGCTGGTTGTCCCAGGCTATGGCAATCAATCTGATCTCACTGACATCGAAGTTCTCAACCGGAGTCGCGCCCTTTTTCCTTGGCTTTTCCTTTGCTTCCTGAATCAGTGAAAGGAACGGGTCTCTTCTGCCCTGAGGGTCATAGTTATAGACCTCTTTTTCCACCTTTGGTTCTTCCTGCTGTACTTCCGGCTGTGCAGCAACCGGTGCTTCAGCCTGGCCTACGGCTGCCGGCTTTTGGGCTGCCTTGTCATCTTTGCAGGCAACAAGACTAAACACTAATAGTAATACCAATCCATATAACATATATTTGTGCATTATTGCTTCCCTGCTTCAGCTTCCGGGATAGCAGAAAAAGTCGAAGCGGTAAACGTTATTGATAGCATGTTTTCACCCTTGACCTTTTTTGCGCCACCGAGTTTCATATTTGCTACATTGACGATCCGATCCAGTTTTGTCAGGCTGCTCAGAAAATGCCCCAGGTTATGATAGGTGCCAGTGACACCTACAGCCACAGGAATTTCATACACAATCCCGCTTGAGTGTGTCTGTTTCTGGCTTGGTTTCCATGACAGAATCTCAAGCCCTGAACTTATCCCGCGGTCCGAAACCTGTTTCAGCAGGCTTGAAATCTCCTTTTCCTCTGGGAGGAGGAGTTTCAGTTCATTCAGTCTGACCAGCAATTTTTCATTTTCCCTGGTTAATATCTCAAGCCTCGCGGCCTTAAGCTGACTGGCAGCGATTTCGTTGTTCTGTGTATCAATCTTGGCATTCAATGCATCAATTTCCTTTTGCTTCGGCATAATCAGGAAAATGATCACAACAACAGCAATAATGATAGCAGGAAGCACTGAGATTATGATCTTCAGATATGGAGGAATATTTTTCAGATCAATCTTTGCCATATCAAACCTTCACCTTGAGCGTTAGTCTGAAATTATACGCTGACATCCCTGTAATCTGGGCCTGCACTGACTCCTGCAGATATACGTCAGTGAAAAAATTAGAGTTCTTGAGGTTATTTACATAATTTACGACGTCCGTATTGGTATATGCAGTACAGCCCAAGCTTATATCCATCCCGGTAACATCCATAGAGGTTATCCAGACGCCTTCCGGAAGGAGTGCGCTTACTTCATTCAGGATTTTCACAGGGATCGTCTTGTTTTTGCTGAGCTGTTCAATGATCCCTATACGCTGCTGGAACACGGCTTTTCTGTTTTCATAGTCTTCAACAGATTTAATTTTCTCTTTGAGTTCCTGAATCTTTTGTTCATTCTGGACAACCTGAGCCTGTTTTGCTGATACACGGGAACTGAAGAAGTACACGAGATATCCGAGTATCAGCACTGATGCAAGGGTAACAAAAACAGTCGAGATAAGAAACGTGGGGAGCGGCTTGCTCTTTTTCTTCTTCTTGACCGGCAGCAGATTGACTTTAATCATCTGTCGCCCTGCTTTCTTAGTGCCAGTCCCACCGCAACCGCCATCATCGGGGCCATTTCCTCTACATAGACTGAATCAATTTTTTTAGGGATCTTAATGTTCCTGAAAGGTTCGACAATCTTTGTTTCAATGCCTGATTTTTCTGAAATCATTGAAGCAAAATTCTTTATGAGAGCACAGCCCCCGCTCAGAACGACTTCAGAAATATCCTCATGGATTGTCGTGCTGCGAAAATAGTCAAATGACCTGATGATCTCATTCAATATTTCCTCTGAGGCTGCTTCAATAACAGAATCTGCATCATCCTGGGATATGTTCTCGATAGGTTCTCCGCGCTTGAGCCGCTCAGCATTCTCATACGAAATATTGAACTCCCTCTGCAGCGCCTCAGTATGCAGGTTACTTCCGAGAGAACTATCTCTGGTGAAGACTGATATCCCGCCCTTCAGGATACCGAGGTTGATGGTGCTTGCCCCTATATTAAGCAATGCAACGTTCTTCCCCGGTTCTATTTCATAATTGATGCCGTACATATTTTCAAGTGCAAAGGCATCAATGTCGACTACTATAGGATTCAGGCCAGCTTCCTTCACCACTGATATGTATTCATTTATTATGTCTTTTTTGACAGCTACGAGGACAACGTCCATCTGACCCGGTTCTTCTTTAGGGCCCAGGATCTGGAAATCAAGATTCACATCTTCGATATCAAACGGAACATACTGTTCGGCCTCGAATTTGATCGACTCTGAGAGCTCTTCTTCAGACATCTCAGGGAGAGAAATACGCTTGATGATTACAGAAGAGTGGCCTGCAATCGCAATAGCAACATTCCTGGTTTTAATGTTTGCCTTTCTGATCGACTCCTTCAGGGAATCAACCAGCCTGAGTGAATCAATAATAGAACCGTCGACAATGAGTTCAGGAGGAAGAGGATGAACATTAAAAAGCTCAAGCTCATAGCTCCCCTTGGCTTCCTTGAGCTTTACTGTTTTTATGTAACTTGAGCCAATATCGAGGCCTATTGAATCTTTTCCGCCAAAAAGCATAGATTATGAATACCAGAAATAAAATGTATTGTCAAGTATTTTTTTAGTTATTTCAGAGAGTTTAAAATAAACCTTAAGAAAGTAGTTTAAGATTTTGTGATCTAAATCACATTTTCAACATATAAATTTATAAATTTAGG
The DNA here is from genome assembly GCA_037440265.1 of Nitrospira sp. Taxonomy (GTDB): domain Bacteria; phylum Nitrospirota; class Thermodesulfovibrionia; order Thermodesulfovibrionales; family UBA6898; genus JBBIUL01. The sequence continues at coordinate 6,838 of JBBIUL010000109.1, forward strand.
ATCCGCTCGACCTTAATATGATCTCCCTGAACCATACCGATACCAAAGAGATTTCCTGCTGGATTAAAAAGTCTTACGAATTCATTATGCGGCGCTCCTTGTATATTACCAGATGGTATTTTCATCCCATGCTTTGCTTTTCTATAATCGATTTCTCCGAGACACACTGCCTGAAGACCTGCTAATGCTCTATCAAGATGAATAAAATAACGCGGACACTGAACAGAATTTTCAGCTCTGTCTTTATCAGTACTGCATGTTCCCGTGTTCAAGTCGTCGGCAGAGAGGTCGCTGAAACCGGCAGCATCCCTAATGTGAAAATCACCTATCCTCGTCCTCTCGAGCGCAACAAGGTGTGCTCCGATACCAAGTTTTATTCCAATATCATGACAGATAGTCCTGATGTAAGTTCCTTTAGAACAGGAAACCGAAATATCAACAAATGGAAGGTCAAGCCCTTTTATTTCCATGTCATAGATATGGACCTTACGAAGAGGTCTTTCTATCTCTATTCCCTTTCTGGCAAGCTTATAGAGTGCTTCCCCGCCGATTTTTACTGCAGAAAACATCGGTGGTTTC
>JBBIUL010000110.1:0-7413 GCA_037440265.1 Nitrospira sp.
CATGCATCAGGGGACGGCATGTTTTTTTCTGCTTCTTCTGAAATCTGCCAGTCAGCTAGTTTTGTTGCATCATACGGCATATGAGTCCTCCTTTTGTGTAATAGCAATGTATTGTGTAAACGCAGGCTCAAGCCCGGAAACGGAAACAAATAATATTGCTTATGAAATTATAAGAAATAGTTATGATCTTTTCAAGCTGAATTTTCAGAACACGCCGCTGGTGTCTAATAGTTTATCAGTGCATTCAGGAACTTGTCGTTCATTCTCCTGAGGTTTTTGCACATAACGAGCGCAATACGCTTTATGATCTTGAAAGCAATCGCAGCATCGTCTTTTTCGAGTTTCTCAAACCCCTCTTTGGTCAGCAGGATAATCACTGTTGTTTCCGATGCCGCCGCAGCTGCCTCATGCTGTCTGTTTTCAAGGATGGACAGCTCTCCGAAAAACTGGCCGTCAGACAGCGCTGCAAGCGTCTGTCTCCAGCCGTCCTGAGTAAGCTTAGATATTTCCACCTTGCCTGACTTTATGAGGTAGAGGCCCTTGGTATTTTCCTTTTCCCTGAAGATTGTATCGCCTTTTCTGAATTCAAGAACCTGTGCTATGGCTGTGATTTTATCGAGCTCAGAATCCTGCAGGTCTTCCAGAAGCACCTGGTTTTTAAGCGAAATATCCATGGTTCAGCCTCCTATACGAAAGATAAATTCGTAAAATAATAATAAAATACTATCAGGTATTGCTGTTAAACTTCTCGATTCTTACCGCACAGACCTTGAACTCAGGGGTCTTTGCATAGGCGTCAAGCGCATCGTTTGTGACGATATTGACTGCAGCTTCACGGTAATGCATTGGAACAAAGACTGTTTTACGCAGTATGCCCGGGGTGAGCCTTGCCCTGACAGCAATGCTTCCACGCCTCGAGGAAATACGCAGCATTTCACCGTCTTCAACCTTGAGTTCTTTGCCGTCGTCCGGGTTTATCTCCACGTAAGCATCGGCGGTATATTTTTCTATTGGCGCAACCCTTCTGGTCATGGAACCGTAATGATAATGATAGAGATTCCTGCCGGTGCTGAGGAAGAACGGATAATCGTTACTGGCAACCTCAGCAGGAGGATTGTACGGGGTTGGGGTGAAATAAATTTTGCCCCTCGGGAAGCCTCCTTTATAAAGATACTCAGTCCCCGGATGATTTCTGGTCGGGCAGGGCCACTGTATCCCCAGCCGGTCGATCCTGCTGTACGTAATGCCGGCAAGGGCAGGCCACACATCACCGAACTCGGAAAAAACGTCCTCAGGCGAATAGTAGTCCATGGTATATCCAAGCCGCCTTGAGAGTTCCATGATAATTGACATGTCATCACGGGCTGCACCTGGCGGTTCAACGGCCTTCCTGACCCGTTGCACCCTGCGTTCGGTATTGGTGAAGGTGCCGTCTTTTTCAGCAAAACATGCAGAAGGGAGTACAACATCAGCCAGTTCTGCAGTCTCGGTCATGAATATGTCCTGTACTACGAGAAAATCAAGGCTCTTCATCATCTGTACCGTATGGTGCATATTCGGTTCTGCCAATACAGGGTTTTCTCCCATGACATAGAGCGCCTTCAATCTGCCTTCAAGAGCAGCCGGCATCATCTCGGTTGATTTAAGTCCTGCGCCTGCAGGAAGTTTGGCATTCCATGACTGTTCGAATTTCTGTCTTACCTCGGCAAGGTCGACCCTTTGGTAGCCGGGCAGGACATTAGGGAGGCATCCGGCATCGCATGCGCCCTGAACATTGTTCTGCCCTCTCAGCGGGTTTATGCCGGTGCTTTCCCTCCCGATATTTCCGGTTATCAGGGCCAGATTTGCGATTGCATTCACGTTTTCGGTCCCGCAGGAATGCTGGGTGATGCCCATGGTATAGAATATTCCGGCTTTTCTGGAACTGCCATAGAGTCTGGCAGCCCTGATAATGGCATCCTTTTCTATCCCGGTAATTTTGGCAACAACCTCAGGGGTGAAGTCTTCTACCGAGTCTTTCCATTCTGCAAACCCTTCGGTCCTTTCATGAATGAAGGCTTCATTGAATAATTGCTCCTTTACGATGACATGGGCCATTCCATTCAGGAGCGGTACATCAGTACCGGGCTTCAGATTGAGGAACAGTTCTGAAAACCTGACCATGGGAACACGCCGCGGGTCTGCAACGATTATCTTTGTGCCTTTCCGGTAAGCCTTTATCATCCTGTTTGCTATGACAGGATGAGCCTCTTTTGTGTTTGAACCGGTAATGAAGATAACCTCCATGTCCTCGATTTCGCGTATGGAGTTGGTCATTGCCCCTGACCCGAATATAGTGGCCAGACTGGCCACGGTGGGCGCGTGTCAGAGGCGGGCACAGTGATCGACATTATTTGTCCCAACCGCAGCTCTCATGAATTTCTGAAAAAGATAATTTTCCTCATTCGTACACCGGGCCGAAGAAAGACCTGCAATGGCGTCAGGACCGTTTTGCTGTTTTATCGCATTAAGTTTCGAGGCAATGAGGTCCAATGCCTCGTCCCAGGAGGCCGGACGGAGATTCCCGTTTTCTCTGATAAGCGGCGTGTTCAGCCTTTCTGGAGAATTGATAAAGCTGTAACCGAAACGGCCTTTTACACAGAGCAGCCCTTCATTGAAACCGGCTTCATCGGAAGTAACACGGATTATCTCGTTCTTGTTAATATGGAGGGTAATGCTGCAACCGCAGCCGCAGTAAGCACAGGTGGTAGCGACCTGACGGATATTTTTTGTCCTGCCTTTTTGTGCCCATGTCTTTCCGGAAAGCGCTCCGGTAGGACAAACGGCAATACACTGACCGCAGAATTCGCAGTCAAGGTCTTTTTCAAATGGGGGGCAGACCTTTGCACTGAATCCCCTGTATGCAATATCTATGGCGCCGACGCCCTGTACTTCATCGCAGATTTTCACGCACCTGGCGCAGAGAATGCATTTCTCCATATCTCGTTCGACAAAAGGGTTGTTGTCTTTTTTTGTATAGATTCGCCGTTCTCCTTTGAAAACAGGTGAGCGGATTCCGTACCGGTATGCAAGCTCTTGGAGTTCACAATCACCTGCTTTTTCACAGACCATGCAGTCGTAGGGATGGTCGCTGAGGATAAGGTCAACAATGTCCCTTCTGAGGTTTTCAATGTATGGCGAGTCTGTTGTGACTTCCATCCCCTGTTCGACAACTGTGGTGCATGAGGCGACCGGCATGCCGTTGACCTCGACCATGCAGACCCTGCAGGCTCCTGATTTTGAAAGCTTGGGATGGAAACAGAGCGAGGGGATATCGATCCCGATTGTCTTTGCCGCATTTAGAACAGATGTGTTTTCAGGAACAGTGACATCTTCTCCATTAATGCGGAGTTTGATTGTGTTCACTTCTTTTTTGTGTGCGATCAATGTATCATCCTTTGCTGATCGATTTAAATTTGCATGCCTTGAAACATGCACCGCATTTAACGCATAAATCGGCGTCGATAATATGAAGTTTCTTGGGAGCGCCGGAAATGGCCTTGGCAGGACAGACCCTCCTGCACATCCCGCACCCCTTGCAAAGCTCTTCTATTATAGTAAAAGTGATCAGGCTCGTACAGACACCCGCGGGACATTTCTTTTCACGGATATGTGCAAGATACTCATTCTTGAAATGATTGAGAGAGGTTATAAACGGATTCGGGGCCATTTTGCCGAGGCCGCAGAGCGATGAAGTCGTCATGACAGAACTGAGTCTTTCGAGCGTTGAGAGATCTTCGAGTTCTCCCTTGCCTTCAGTTATTCTTGAGAGGATTTCCAGCATCCTTTTCGTGCCGATCCTGCAGGGGGTGCACTTGCCGCATGACTCTCTCTGAAGAAATTCAATGAAAAAACGGGTGATCGAAACAATGCAGTCGTCCTCATCAAAAACGACCATCCCCCCTGAGCCGACGATGGTGCCGACCTTATGCAGGCTTTCATAGTCAAGGCCCATATCGATCATGGACTCGGGGATTATCCCGCCGGAGGGCCCTCCCACCTGAACCGCCTTGAGCTTCCGGTTTCCTTCTATCCCTCCGCCGATACCATAAATGATCTCCCGCAGCGACATGCCCATCGGGATTTCGACCAGGCCGTTGTTTTTGATTTTTCCGGTGAGGGTGAACACCTTTGTCCCCTTGCTGTGCTCTGTCCCGATTGAAGAGAACCACGGTGCGCCTTTTCCGATAATGAGAGGGATATTCGAAAGTGTTTCAGCGTTGTTGATAATGGTCGGCTTCCCCCACAATCCTTGCTCGGCAGGGAAGGGCGGCCTAAACCTTGGTGTTGCCCTTTTTCCCTCAATGGACTCCATGAGCGCTGTCTCTTCACCGCAAATGAAAGACTCTGTCCCGAAACTGAAGTCGATATCGAAGTTGAAGCCGGAGTTAAAAAGATTTTTTCCTATAAACCCTTTTTCTTTTGCCTGGAGGATGGCGTTCTGGAGACGCTCTACTGACAAGTGGTATCGTTCACGGATATAGATATATCCTTTTTCCGCACCGATTGCGTATCCCCCTATCAAAAGTCCTTCGATGATCGCATGCGGATTTCCTTCGGCAAGCGCCCTGTTTACTTCACCCACGTTGCAGATTATGTAGTGAGGCTGTTCCTGCTGTGAAAGACATATTTCCCATTTTAGGCCGGTGAGAAAGCCGCTTCCGCCCCGACCTCTGAGTCCGGAGTTTTTAACTACAGTGATAACATCGCGCTGCGTCATTCGGGTCATGCATTTCTTTGCAGCCTTATAGCCCTTGATTGCAAGATAGTCTTCTATTTTTTCAGGAGAGATCTCACCGCATGGCCCAAGCACGATTTTATGCTGTTTGCTGTGAAATGCTTCATAGTCAGGGGTGACGGTCCATTCTGCAACCGGCTGCCCGTTCATGATGTGTTCGCTTACAATCCGTTCCACCATGATCGGCTTCACGAGCTGATATGTCGTCTTTTTGCCGTCAATAACGACATCGACAAGGACATCCTTTGAGCAGAAGCCCCTGCAGCCGACCTTTTGGTAGGAACATCTCTGTCCTATTTCCGCTTCAATGCCGCTTTTATTGATGTACTGCTTGAACATGAGGAGGACGTCTTCTCCCCAAGAGGCTTTTCCTGAAGTGCCTAAGCATACTTTTATTTCTATTTGACGGTTTCTCACCTGCAGGCCGACCTTGCTGTCAATATCCTATGTATTCATCTTCTATGACAAAACCTTTCAGCAGCTTTACGGTTTTATCGGTATCCATATTTGCGTGGACAGTATTATTTAAAATAACGAGCGGGGCAACACTGCAGGCCCCGATACAGGTAGCTTCCTGAACAGTAAATTGCAGATTTGGTGTTGTATCTTCACCTTCATTCAGGGAAAGGGTTTCCCTGACTTTCTGGACTATCTTATCACTGCCTTTTATGTGGCAGGCAGCCCCGCAGCAGACCGTCAGGATATTTTTGCCGGTAGGCTTGAGCCTGAATTTCGGATAAAAAGTCAGTATCCCGTAAAATTTGCTGGCAGGGATGTCGAGCTGTCGTGAAAACCAGTATACGCTGTCCTCGGAAACAAAACCGAAAACCTCCTGTATCTTCTGCAGCAGCATGATCAGATTCAGATCGTGTTTCCTGTATTCATTGAGAATCTTGTAATAAACCTTGATATTATCCATAACCGGGATTGAATTATAATATATAAGTCAGCTCAAGACAATACCGTTATGCATCCATTTAAAATATTAATCAATAACATGTGCCGGTTTAAAGCTGAACGGTTTTGCTGGATTTTTCATCGGTGAAGCGTTTATAGTTAATGAAAACAAAAAATGGGGGTAATACAACGTGAGATTTTCTTTTGTCACGGTCATTATGCTTCTTTTTTTCTCTGCAGTATCTTCTGCATCTGTTCTGATGGACAGGGTCGTCGCCATAGTCAATAAGGAAGTTATCACGTGGAGCGAGTTATACAGGCTTATGGAGACAGACGCTTCTTCTCAGGTGAAGGAGCTGAATGAAGAAGGGCGAAAAAAAGTATTCAAGGATAATGAGGCGGCATACCTTGAAACACTTATAAACATTAGACTTCAGCTCCAGGAAGCAGCCGTCACCGGCGTCGGGGCCTCCTCTGAAGAGGTTGCCGAGGCAATCGAAAATATAAAAAGGAAATACGGGATGTCTGATGCTGCATTCCGGGATTCATTAAAGAAAGAAGGATATGATTTCGATGAGTACAAAAGGCGTCTGCGGGAGCAGATTATTTTAAGCAAGATTACCAATCATGCTGTCGGCAGCAAGATTGTTGTCTCAGATGACGATGTTCACCAGTATATGAAAGACAACAGAGGGAATATTGACACAGCCGGCAGCTACAGGATCAGCCAGATTCTGTTTAAAAGGGCTGAAGGGGCAGCAAACGGGGCCAAGGCAGAGGAAAAGGCGGCTGCTGTAATCCAAAGACTCAAAAACGGTGAGCGCTTCAGCGACCTTGCCCGTGAATATTCTGAAGACCCGTCAGCACGTGCAGGAGGTGAACTGGGCATCATAAAAAAAGAGTATCTTTCCGATGAGTTTATTGAGGTCCTTGCAGCAATGAAACCTCATGAAGTCAGCAGTCCGTTCTGGACCGATAAGGGCCTGCATATTATAAAACTCGAAGAAAAACTTGAACATGAAGACAGGAACGTTGCTTTGGAACAAACGAGAAAGATGCTCAAGAATAAGACTTATGATGAAAAATACAATACATGGATAAAGGAGTTGCGGGAAAAAGCGTTTATTGAGATAAGACTCTAGGCATCCTCTGCTGAAGGATGATTCTGCTTTATGACCAGCCAGGCTATCGGGATACTTTCCGAGCCCTTGTCCGCCCGTCTGTCAGTCTCAACATGAAAATCATTGGTTCTTCTTTCAAAGAGGACTTTTGCATGCGATAAATTATGTCCAAGGCTGAATATCCTGGGATTGAATATGATCAGCTTTTCCAGGCCGCAGTAAGGACAGACATTGACCGTGTCACGCCGGGCCGTATATGTTGTTTTATTGCACTTTGGACAGGTATAATTTTCCATAATTTGCCAGCTGCATGGTAATGTAGCAGAACAGCCGGGATTTGGCAATACATTTTCTCATGAAAGGAATCAGTCCCGGTGGGGGTACATGAGGTTTACGCATGATTAACAAAGTGGTGGTAAAGAAGAAGGACGGCACCCTGCTGAAGGGAACAACTGGTGATTTTCTTCCCAACAGGGAGTCGTTTCACGTGCATATGCTGGGCTCTTCTGATACCAAGAAGGTTCTGACGGATGACCTCAAGGCGGTCTTTTTTGTAAAAAGACTTGAAGGCAATAAGGAGATGCACGATCATATCAAGGACAATCCCCCAAGACCGAG
>JBBIUL010000111.1:0-7404 GCA_037440265.1 Nitrospira sp.
CGAAGTCAGGGCAGTGCTCTCGGCTGCACCGGGCGTGGTGGTCTTTGATGCACCTGAAAAAAATATCTACCCGCTCCCTGTTGATGTTGCCGACAAGGACGACACTTACGTCGGAAGGATACGCGAGGACGAATCAATCGCAAACGGCATCAACATGTGGATCGTTGCAGACAACCTCAGAAAGGGCGCTGCGCTCAATGCAGTCCAGATAGCAGAAACCCTGATCAGCATGGCATGAGATGATGCCAGTCATGTTTTGCAGACCACGAAACAGTGCGGTGATTTGTGATTAAGGCTGACATCATTGTAAAGGCTGATTATGTCCTGAGAATGGACAGCTCTCTTACGGTTATTGAAAACGGTGCAATTGCGGTCACCGGAAGCAAAATCGCCGCAGTGGGTTCAGAAGAGGAAATAACAAAAAAATACTCTTCCGACAGGATAATCGGCGGCCGCGGGAAAGTAGCCTTCCCCGGACTTGTCAATACCCACACGCATGCAGCCATGGTTTATTTCAGGGGACTCGCAGACGACCTCCCGCTCAAGGTCTGGCTCGAAGAACATATCTGGCCTGCAGAAGGAAGATGGCTCAGCCCTAAGTTTGTCGGAGATGCTGTCGAACTTGCCTGCCTCGAGATGCTCAAGGCAGGCATTACGGTTTACAATGACATGTATTTCTTCGGAGACGCAATCGGCAGGGCAACAAAGAAGCTTGGGATGAGAGGCGTTATCGGCGTAGGGATCCTGGACTTCCCGTCCAGTTCTGCCAAGACTTCAGAAGAATATTTTTCGAATGCCGAGAATTTCATCAGGGAATGGGTGGGAGATGAGCTGATTGTTCCGAGCATCGCTCCCCATGCGGCTTATACCTGCGCGCCCGACAACATGCTCAGGGCAAAAAAAATAGCAGAGCAGTACGATGTTCCCCTGCATGTCCATCTTTCAGAAACACAATGGGAGGTAGGTGAAATAAGGAACAGATACGGCAAAACCCCTGTCGCCCTCCTTGACAGCATCGGATTTCTCGATGAAAGAGTGCTTGCAGCTCACTGTGTCTGGCCGACCGAAGAAGAGATAACGATTCTTGCTGAAAGAAATGTCGGCGTTGCCCACTGCATCGAGAGCAATCTGAAGCTTGCATCAGGCATAGCCCCGGTAGTAAAAATGCTGAACGCCGGTGTGAAGGTTACCTTCGGGACAGACGGCGCTGCGAGCAACAATGACCTCAACATCCTCAGTGAAATGTCCACCGCCGCAAAGGTCCATAAGGCATTAGCAGGCGATACCACTGCATTAAGCGCGAAACAGGCAATGCTCATGGGAACGAGATGGGGAGCAGAGGCGCTCGGACTCGGTCAAACAACCGGGAGCATCGAAGAGGGAAAATCAGCCGACATTGTGCTTGCCGACCTGCAGAAACCCCATTTGACACCGCTGTATGACATCTACTCGCATATTGTCTATTCAATGAACTCATCTGATATCGAGACCGTAATTGTCAACGGGGTTGCGGTGCTTGAACAGGGAAACCTTACGAAAACAGATCAAACTAAAATCCTTGCCAAAGCCTCCCAGTGGGGCAGAAAGATAAAAGCAGCAAATTCACACTGAAACACTCCCCACCCCTGCTGACGAATTTTATTGCAGTTGTTCTGATGTCCATATAGAATAATTTTTAATATGGACAGGCAGGCATATATACAGAAACAACTTGATGAGCTGTTTCTCCTCTGGTTCCGTCGGACTCTGCTGGTCGGCATTTCTCTCTTTATTCTCTTCAGTATTCTTGATTATGTATATACACCCGTAAATTTCCAGCTTTTCTTTTTGTACCGCATTATCATTTCTTCCCTGCTCTTTGCAATATATCTTATATTCTGGAAAATAGAGAACATCAGGGTCAATTATGCGCTTGCTTACCTGGCAGTTTTCAGTTCTGCAGTCATTTTAGAACTCATGGTATTGGACACAGGGGGGTTCAACACCCCGTATTATGCTGCCTTTTTCATTCTTGCCTTCTGTGTTTTCGGTTTCGTTACTGCCCGCTATTCTTTTTATGTTGTTTCGGCAGTCGGAGTGTATTTAATCTACCTTGTCCCGACTCTTTCTGCAACCGGGATATCTGATGTAAACGATTACCGGTTTTTCTTCACCCATAATTTCTTTCTCATCGCAGGCTTGGGTACCCTTCTCCTTGCACGGTTTTTAAATCATAAAAGGCTCCTGAACGAACTCGGCCTTCAGTATGACCTTGAAAAAAACCGGGCAGACCTTGAGCAGCAGGTAGGAGAACGCACCACCGCCCTTGCAGATACGGTCAAGACGCTTGAGCAGGAGATTATCGAACGTCAGCACTTTGAAACCCAGCTGAGAAAGGCGTCCTGCGACTGGCGGAGCACCTTTGATGCAACCACAGACATCATGATGATGCTCGACAGCCGGTTCACCATCATCAAGGCAAACCATGCGGCAACGCTTTTTTTCAGCAGGTCTTTCCCGGAAATCCTCGGCAGGCACGTCGTTGATGTGTTTATTGCATCCGGCATGCCCCTTGAGAAATCGGTATTCGAGACCATGGGTGAATCGCTCAAGCACAATTATGCTGAAGTCCATATCCCGGACATGGACATCTGGCTCTCCTTTTCCGCTGACCCGATCCTCGGTGACAAAGGCATGCTGTCAGGGGTGGTCCTCATAATCAGGGACATTACCGAAATCAAACAGATGCAGGAAAAAGTGTTTGAGGCAAAAGATGAATGGGAAAATACCTTTAACACGATAAACGACGCCATCACAGTCCACGACACTGATTTTAATATCATACTTGCCAACAAGGCTGCATACGACATGGTCGGAAACTCTCATCATGACATCATCGGAGAAAAATGCTTCAGGCTGTTCCACGGCACAGAAGTCCCTCATGAGGACTGCCCGGGGTATATCGCCTGCAAAACAGGCAAAGACAGCACCATAATATTCTACGAGCCGCACCTGGGCAGGCATCTTGAGATAAACGTACTTCCCCGTTATGACAAGCACAGGAAGATCAATGGACTGATACATGTTGTCAAGGATATCACCCAGCAGAAGAAGATCGAGGACATGTTCCGCAGCACCTACGAGATGAACCACTATATCCTTGAAAAGGCCCCTTTCGGGATTTATGTCGTAAACAGAGAAGGGCTGATTGAATACGCAAACCCTGCCATTCTCGAGATAAGCGGGACCCCTCGGGAGCATTTCGTCGGAATAAATGTCTTCAACCTCCCAACCTATATCGAACACGGCATCTCGGAGAAGATCAAGTCAGCCCTTACGGGCACCCCGTTTTTCCTTGGACCAGTCGAATATACCTCATACCTCGGCAAAAAGAAGACCATCAGGAACTTCTACGGCGTGCCTCTGTTGGAATACAAAAACATGAAAGTGCTTATGTTTGTCGAAGATGTCACCGACCGCATCACTGCAGAGGAGGCCCGGCAGAAACTCCAGCAGCAGCTCCTCCAGGCACAGAAGATCGAGTCCATCGGCAGGCTTTCCGGGGGCCTGGCGCACGATTTCAACAACATGCTCTCGGTAATACTCGGATTCAGCGACCTGGCGCTTATGAGACTCCCTGAAGACCACCCGGTGCGCGACCATATATCAGATATCCACATCGCAGGCGAAAAGGCAGCAGCCCTCACGCGGCAGCTCCTCACCTTCAGCCGCAAACAGATACTGGAAATGTCAGCAGTAAACCTTAACGCACTCATCGATACCATGGCAAAACTGCTGAAGCGGGTCATACGCGAAGACGTTGTGATAGAGTTCAAAACACATACAGCCATCAGGACGATCAATGCTGATCCGGGACAGATCGAACAGGTGCTCATGAACCTTGTGGTGAATGCACGGGATGCCATGCCCCAGGGTGGAAGGCTCACCATTGAAACAGCCGACGTGGAATTCGATGCAGCCTATGCTGAGACCCTCCAGGATATTACACCGGGCAAATACGTAATGCTCGCTGTCTCTGATACCGGGGTAGGGATGAGCAGGGATGTCCAGGACAAGATCTTCGAGCCTTTTTTCACGACCAAGGAAATCGGCAAGGGCACCGGACTGGGACTCGCCACAACATACGGCATCGTCAAACAGCACCATGGCCATATCCTTGTCTACAGCGAGCCGTCCGTCGGCGCCACATTCAGGATTTATTTCCCGGCCGTTGAAACTGCTGTCAAAGATACTGAGAAAACCGCCAGGCCCTCCATAGCCAGGGGCACAGAGACCATCCTGGTTGTTGACGACGAACCGGGCGTACGCAAGCTTATCGTAAGCACCCTGTCTCCGCTCGGATACCATGTTCTTGACGCATCAAGCGGCGAAGACGCCCTTGAGATTTCCAGCAAGTTCGAAGGAAAAATCGACCTTCTTCTCTCTGATGTGGTTATGCCGGGGATAAACGGAAGGTTTCTTGCTGAAAAAATCAGCAGTCAGCGTCCGGGGATAAAGACTATCTTTATCTCAGGATATGCAGACTCGACCATCAGTCATGACGGCCTCCTCGATCCGGGGGTCGTGCTTATCCAAAAACCCGTCTCTCCTCAGATGCTTGCGAACAAATTGCGGGAGGTGTTTGACGGGAGACAATAAGCGGCTGTCTTCCGTAATTCAGGTCTCTGGACGCCTATATCATCATTCAATATTTTTCTCTCCTCCATTTAAAAGGCACATCTATAATCTCTCCCGGCGTTTCAATCATCTCAAGCGCCTTGAACGCCACTTTCAGCACCGCCCTCTGCTGGGGGACATTGAACGGCTCGCCAAGGGGATGGCCAAAAGGCCATCGCAGGAAAATCGCCCTCGGCGGCTTCACCTGTTCCGTAAACTTTCTGACAAGAGAGATGCTGATTGTCGGAATGCCGGTTCGCTCTATTTCCCTCTGTATCAGTCCAACTGACTGGTTGCAGAGCCCTCAGGCCGGTGTGAGCAGTACAGCATCTGCTGCTTCGGTCTTCAGCCGTCCGGCAACTTCAGGGGCGGTTTTCGTAATGAGCGTTTGTATATGCCGGCCGTCGATATGCCCCATAAACCCGTAATGGATATCTGCCAGGGAGCCTATAAGGCCTTCACCCTGGAATTCCCTGAACCGTTCCACCGGGAAAACAATATTTATGTCCTTATCCGCGTCAGTATGGTCATAATAATCATGCGTTATCATGATATCCGACAGGGGTCTTCTCACATCAATTTCTCTGAATGAAGGGTCTCCGTTCTGGTCATGCATGTCAAAGGGCCTCTGGTCTTTATGATGTATGCCGGCGGTCGTAACAATTGCGACCTTTGATTCTTTCAGGCTTTTTTTCACAGGGGTCCAGGGAACGTCTCCGGATTCCCGGGGAACATACGAATCAGTAAAAACCCTTGAGAGAGCAGGAAATCTGGTTATTGCCCTGGCTATCAGTCTATTTTTGAGCCGTGATATATTCATCGCTGGACCAGATCATTCCGGTAAAAAAGCCCGGGCAGACCAAAATAAATTTTCCTCTCATTTTATTCAGTGATAGAATTAATTATAAGCTGAAATTCACGTGAACGCCAGAAAACACATAAAAAGGGAGGCCGCATGACAAAATTTTTTTTGACTCTGACTGCAGCAGTTTTTCTGTTCGGATGTGCAACCACATACACCCCTAAAATGGACCAGCATATCAGGGGGAGCGCCTTCAAGGCAACAGACACCGGCTACTATACCGCTGAACTCGTAATGAAACCAAATCCGCCTGTCGTCGGCATCAACGCTGCCCAGTTGATCATCCATGATTATGAGGCGACAGACATCCCCGGCCTGAAAATAACCTGCACCCCTTACCTTCCTTCGAAAAACCTCCAGCCACAGGCGGTCCCGAAGGTTACTGATGCAGGATTAGGGCTTTATATCATTGAAAATATACATTTCCCTGAACCAGGAGCCTGGGAGATCAAACTGAAGATAAAAGGGCCTTACAAGACAGACACCGTTGTGCTCCAGGTTCCAGAGGTAAAATAGTCCGGCAAAAAAGAGGACAGGACACATCAGTCTTCAGGGGAGAGGTGCGTCAGCAGGCTGGTCAGCAGGAGCACCAAATACCCGAAAAAAACCTCCGTAGTCACGGTGAAATAGAGACGCCTTGCCGGTTTAAGGACTGCTTCAGGCCCTCCGGCTTTTGCCCTGTTCAGGTCGGGCAGGAGGAAATACTTGTTTGCTCCGCCAAGCAGTAATATAACCGTAACCAGCAGGGCCTTGAGGAACAGAACGATGCCGTATTGTGTCCCAAAGACAAGAGAAAAGCTCTTCAGGTTGTAGAATGAAAGGACAATGCCGGTCAATCCGGCAGCCGCAACACAGGAGGTGGCAAGCTGTGAAAACCTGTCCATGAGAGTCCGGAGAGCATCCCCAGTGCCGGCATCAGAGGACAGAAAAAAAAATGAATAACAAAAGCGCAAAAAGAAGAGCCCCCCGATCCAGAGAGAAACCGATACCATATGCACTATATCGACATAGAACGGCAGGGTGAAATAGCCTTCAGCGCCCTGATGTCCTGACATCGCTATGACGATAAGGAGGGCCAGGGAGAATACGATCCCCGACATCTTTGACCATCCTGCGTTTTTCTTCAGATCAGCAAATGCCGCTGCCCCGACCGCAAAAAGAAACAGGGTCCTGAGGATGCTCAGCCTCCCATATTTTGTCTTTGTAATAAACGTCGGCAGGACAGAAAAGACCTCGCTCAGTGGGGTTTCGGTCATGACAGCGCAATGGAGCACGAGATGGACCATATTGATCACAAACACGATCAGGGAAACAGCAAGGATAGCCGAAGCTGCGGAATCGCCAAGGCATTTTCCTCCGGCAGAAGAAACACAGATATCTGCGCCTGCCGGCCCGGTGACCAGCACACGGCAGATAAACGCACCGGCAGTGAACAAAACACCGGAAAGGAACACCCAGTAGGAAAGGATCATCAGGACGTAGGTTGGATCCATCCTATTTTACGGTAAAGGTAAATTGTCCTTTCTGCTTGTGTCCGTCCATGCTCATGCACGTCCATTTAACAGTATAAACCCCTGAGGGCAGTTTTTCCTGAAGACTTACTTCCATTACCGTATCGTTGTCCATGCACAACATATTTTCTTTAGAAACCTTCTTGCCGCCCTGATCAAAGACCTCTATCTTTGAAAATGCCGGTTCAATAGAACCAAGGAAGGAGATTCTTACCTTTGCGGGGGCAGTTTCAAGGACAGCCTTGTCAGCAGGCTCAACACTCATGACACGGACATGAGAAGATGCAAAAACCGGGGTCAAAAGGATCACAAGCAAAGCTGAATAGAAATATCTCATCGCTCCCTCCCCTATGCTTTTTTTATATTTTATCATAA
>JBBIUL010000112.1:0-7375 GCA_037440265.1 Nitrospira sp.
AGCCGCGCTGCCTCGGACTGGTTTTCCCTGGTGCGTGAAAGTACAAAATCAATGACCTGCCTGTCGACCTCACTGAGGATTTTCTCATAGATATTTGTTTCTTTCTTTTCGATTAAATTGTTCAGAAAAGGCGCAAGAGCGGATGAGAGTTCTTCCTTGAATCCAGGCCCCTGCGTTGGTGCTGCTGTCTTTCTGAAATCCTTCAGCTCAAGGGTGGTCAGGTAATTCGTTTTGCTGAGTGCAATGGCAGAACGGATGGTGTTTTCGAGTTCGCGGATGTTCCCCGGCCAGTCGTATGCCATAAGTGTCTTGAGGAATGCCTTGGTAATGCCTTTTATCGGGCGGGGCTCTGTATGCCTGTACCGGTTTGCAAAGAAATGGACGAGCGGAAATATATCCTCCTTCCGCTCACGGAGCGGCGGTGCATGGACTGAGGCAACGCTTAGCCGATGGAAGAGGTCTTCCCTGAACCTGCCTTCCCGAACCATGTTGGAGAGGTCCCTGTTTGTTGCAGAAATCACCCGGACATCAACCTGCAGTTCTCGGGTGCTCCCGATTGGGTAGAAGGTCTGTGTCTGGAGGAAGCGCAGCAGTTTCCCCTGCAGGGCAGGGGACAGTTCGCCGACTTCGTCAAAAAACACAGTGCCTTCATGCGCTATTTTCAGGAGCCCTTCCTTTGCTGTCAGTGCGCCGGTGAATGAGCCTTTCTCAAATCCGAACAGTTCGGACTCAAGGAGATGCTCGGGGACAGCAGCGCAGTTCACTACAATGAACGGTTTGCCGAACCGGGATGACAACTGCGCAATGGATTCGGCAATAAGCTCCTTGCCGGTACCGGTCTCGCCGGTAATCAGCACAGGCACATCGGTCTGTGAAAGCCGTGCCATTTTCTTGCAGACGGTGAGGATGGAAGGTGAATGTCCGACGATTGCGCATGTCGGTATTACCATCGGGTCTGTAGTTGAGATGGTCTGTTTCAGTTCG
Source organism: Nitrospira sp. (assembly GCA_037440265.1). Taxonomy (GTDB): domain Bacteria; phylum Nitrospirota; class Thermodesulfovibrionia; order Thermodesulfovibrionales; family UBA6898; genus JBBIUL01. The sequence goes on from JBBIUL010000112.1 coordinate 985, forward strand.
TTTCTGAGACTGACGAGTTCACTGGCGATCCCCGTTATGGCTTCGCCGGTGCACGGAAGGGCGAGTATTTCGAATGCGCCGCAGGCGGTAGCCTCTATTACAGCGTCTGTTTTCCTCTGTCCTGTCAATGCGACAACAAAGTTTGTTTCACTGAGACTTCGGATGGTGCCGGGCCTCAGGGAATCGATATCATAGAAAATTATTGAATTTTCCGGATTTGCATCGCTGACCGAAAGCCTGTACCCCCTTGGGAGGACCGGTGTAAGTTCCTCTTTGAGAGAGGCATTACCGGTAAAGAGAAATATCGTCTGTTTCTTTTCCATATGTATATCAATTATACAGAATGATAATAAAATAAACAATGCAAATGCCGGCTCATTCTGCAAGTGTTTGTTTTTGCTGCATTCATGCCTGGCATCATGATTGCAAATATAAAAAGAAAAAAATAAGGAGTTTTACATGGATACTGCGAAGATATACGGACTCTGTCTTGAAAGACTGAAGTATCAGATCAGAAATGCCGTGAATAATAATGGGAAAAGCCGGTATAAAGAAAACACATGCATGCTTGAGAATTACTGCACAGGGGACATTGATGAGATTATAGACATCCTTGAGCTTTATGATATTGAAGAGCGGTCAATTTCGGGTATTCTTGAGAAGCTGGATGAACTGGCCTATACTGTTTCGGTGCTTACGAGGGAGCAATTATTTTTCGGTTTTGATAGTAGCGGTTTACTTGCACTGTTCCTCAGGCACAGAGAGGCTGATGCTTCTGTTTCAGAGAATACAGTAGCTGCTGCGTATGCAGTGTAAGTATGTTTATGGTTCTATGTAAACCTAATTCCCTTTATTGACCAGGAGCATGCAGGGCAAAGCATTCTTGCTCATTCCAGCCTACCGGCAGGCAGGCTCACTTCGTTCCGAGGCTTTTGCCTCTTCATCTCAATAAATTATACTGAAGGAATGCGGCAAAAGAAACCGCTCGAACGCTATGCCCTGCCTTGTTCTGTATGACAGCGCCAGGCAGATCGAATAAGCGAAAATGTTGTGCCCTTTCATGAGTATCGATGTTTGAGCTCTGCGTTCCAGGAAGAACGGTTAAGCATAGAATGGTCAGAATACTTTTACGTTGCTGCTGAGGGCATGATATGCAAGGATGAACATTGAGGCGTTCCAGGACTGGCCGGACATGCCCATGGGTTTACCGGTCTTTCCGTGGAGCCATTCGTTGAACTCCCAGTTGTTCAGGCTGTTTGCGGTTGCAAATCGTTCCAGCTCTTGCCATGCAAACTCATGTCTGCCTGACTTCTCAAGCAGCATAACCCAGAACCCTGCTGTAAACGGCCAGATGCCGCCATTATGGTACTGGTAGGGGAAGTTCTGTCTGTGACGCAGCATATAGGGACGCCAGAAACGGCTGGTCTGTTTTATGGGCTGGTGTACAACACGCACAGGATACGGTTCATTGACCTTCAGCCTGAGGAAAGAATCGACCATCCGGGCAGTTGACGACTTTTCTTTCAGACCGCTGAGCAGGGCCAGAATGTTCCCAAAGACATCAATCTCTTCGCCGCAATAGGAAAAGTTTACAAAGCTCAGGTAGAAATCACTCTTTTTGGCAAGATTCCGTATGTAATGGGTAATAACCCTTGCCCGGCGGTTGTCCGGGATGACGTTGTCAAAGGGAAAAAATATGCTGTTGAAATAATATCTTGTCTCCCTGGCATGCGGTACCTTGTAGAGGCGTTTTGCATGATACCACAGCGCATTTGAGTAGAGGACAAAGCCGGACCTCGGCATGATGTCTGCCCAGTCGCTTGCTTCATTCTGCTGCAGGAGGAAGAGCCCCTGATGCTCCTGGCACAGGAGCCAGTGGATGGCGAGTTTTATTTCATGGTCAAGCTGTTTTAAGAGCGAATGCCCTGGCACATGACGGTCGAAGAACTCAACTGCAATGAGCCACCATAACGTTGCATCGATGCAGCCGTAATACCAGAAGTCCACCTCTTTTTCTTCGGGTTTGACATACTTGGGAATCTGCCCGTTTGGGGCCTGGTAACGCGCAAGTGTAATCAGGCTTTTTTTTGCGTTTTGAATGAGTGAACGGTCTTTGGACAAAACCATGCCAAGTGAGCAGATGGCGGCATCCCTCCCGAAGATGCTGGCATAATGTCTGCCGACAGCCTTTTCAGAGTGAGCACAGGCAATAATGCCTGATTGTCCTGAATTGCCTTTGAGGAGAGCAAGGGACTGTTCATAACATGTGTTTACAATGGAGCTTTTCAAAGTGATTGGAACCCCTGGGTTTTCATGTCAGTATTATACTGAAATAAATTACAACTTGTGAATTCTGACTGCCGGTGGGTGATTTAACGCATAATATTTTTTAGTGTGTGTTATTGCATAGTCTTATTGTGGAAAAAACTGCCATCATAACGTTTTGGCTGATGAAGCTCCCTGATAATTATAGGTTTTTGTATTCAGATGAAAGGGGTTTTTTGGGCACTAAAATTGCATAAATATATTGAATATATACTATAAAAACACCGAAAGGGCACAGCCAGGGAGACCTGGTGTCGCAAAGCTACCTTCCATCGGGAGATGGAAAGCGGGGCTGTCGAAGTGGGAAAACTGAAACCTGCCCTTTGGGCAGGTTTTTTTTTGAGGACAAGAGAACAGACCAGATGACAGCAGCCAGAAGGCTTAGAAAGTATAACCATGAAGCGTAGAATAATCCTTACCCTTGGTGTGTTTTTTGTCCTGTTTGCTGCAGGTGCGGTCCTGGCAACGGTATATATCAAGAACACAACCAATGAACTTAGCCGACTTATAAAACTGCACCAGATCGAGGAATTAAGGCAGCACCTGATCATCAGCATTCAAACAGCCCAGTCCGACCTCTACACTGTTCATACCTCAGTTAACCCGAAACTTGATTCGATTGTGAAAAATATTGCCAATCTTGAGAAGAATGCGCAGAAATGCATTTCATGCCATCATACTACGGCAATCACAAGGCGCCTTCAGGATATTCAATCCCTGATCCAGAGCTATATGGCTGCCATGAGCTATTACATAACTGCTTCTGCCGATGCCGAAAGGATTGACAGGCTCAAGCTTGATGCTGCTGCCATCGGGAACCAGATCCTTTCTTCAACTGAAGACATGTCATTTCATGCGAGCGCGCACCTGAAAGCGCTGACCGGCGAAGCGATGAACAAGATAGATACTGCGAAAAAAATACTCTACAGCACCATAGTGCTTACTTTTCTCTGCGGTATTGCGCTGGCATACAGGCTCGCCGTATCTATAACTAAACCGGTCAGCAAACTGGTGGAGGCAACCAGGGCTATTGCATCAGGGGATCTCGGATACAGTGTTTCATACAGCGACAAGAGTGAATTGGGTGAACTTGCCACACATTTCAATGCAATGAGCATTGAACTGAAAAATGGCTACGAAAAGCTTCAGCACGAAATTACGGAGCGGATGCAGACAGAGGATGCATACAGGAAGGCGTCGGATGATTGGAGGATCACCTTTGATTCTGCACGGGACATCATCCTCATGCTCGACAGCGATCATCGTATCATCAAGGCAAATAAGGCAGCAGCCGATTTCTTCAACAAGTCTTTCTTTGAGATGACCGGAGAAGATGTTTTTGATCTTCTTGGTGATATCAATATCCCCCATAATGAATATCCGCTGAAGCTTGTGCAGTTTTCGAAGGGTCACGAGGAGGCAGAGGTCTATTTTGACCGGAAAGGCATCTGGGTGACGGCTTCAGCTGACCCTATTATGGACAGCGGCGGCAATATCGCTGGCGCGGTTCATATAATAAGGGACATTACCGGGAAAAAAATGACGGAAGAGTCGCTCAGGGAATCTACAGAGCGGTATGAGCTGGCTGCTATGGGTGCGAATGACGGTTTATGGGACTGGGACATGAGAACAGGCAGAATCTACTTTTCACCGAGATGGCAGGCAATGCTTGGACTGGAAGGTCATGAGATCGGCGACAAGATTGAAACATGGATGAGCAGGATCCATGCCGATGAGCGTCATCAGGTTGAAGCAAAACTGACAGCTCACATCAACGGCCAGTCCGAACATTTCGAATGCGAATACAGGATCATGCACAGAGACGGAACATACCGATGGATGCTCAACCGCGGGCTTGCTGTCAGGAATGAATACGGCAAGGCATACCGGATGGCGGGTTCTCAGACCGACATTGCAGAGCGCAAGATTGCCGAAGAGCGGCTGCTGCATGATGCCTTCCATGATGCCCTTACCGGCTTGCCGAACCGGGCGCTGTTTATGGACAGGCTTGCGCAGCGTTTCCAGCATTCAGTCAAAAGCCAGCGGCGGATGAATAACTACCGTTTCGCTGTCCTTTTCATCGATATCGACCGGTTCAAGGTCATAAACGACAGTCTTGGCCATGCCATCGGAGACCGACTCCTGATTGCATTCAGCAGGAGGCTCTCAGAATCTCTGAGGCCAGGGGACACTGTGGCGCGGATGGGAGGCGATGAATATGCGGTGCTGCTTGATTACATTAAAGACATCAATGAAGTGCTGGACATAACCGAACGGATACAGCAGGTGCTGTCGCTGCCTTTTACGGTTGAGGGGCGCGAGATATTTGCAACAGCAAGCGCCGGGGTGGTGGTCAGTTCAGCGCACTACACACGTTCAGAGGATATGGTGCGGGATGCAGACATCGCGATGTACCAGGCTAAGGCAAAGGGAAAGGCCAGATATGAGCTGTTCGATGCAAAAATGCATGAAAGCACTGTGGTGCGTCTGCAGCTCGAGACAGACCTCCGGCGCGCCCTGGAGAACAGGGAGTTTGTACTCCACTATCAGCCCATTATTGATCTGAGGACAGACAAGATAATCGGGTTCGAGGCATTGATCCGGTGGCAGCACCCGGTGCGCGGACTCCTGTACCCTAACGAATTTATACCGCTGGCAGAAGAGACCGGCTTGATCATTCCGATAGGGAAATGGATACTCCAGGAATCGTGCCGGCAGATGCACACATGGCAGAGGCAGTTTGCCATGAACTCGACCCTCAGGGTGAGCGTAAACATCTCAGGCAAACAGTTTTCCCAGCCTGACCTTCTTGATCATGTTTCTTCAGTCCTCAAGGAAAACTGCCTTGATGCCTGCTGCCTGGCGCTTGAAATAACCGAAAGCATGATCATGGAAAACACGGAATCAGCCATTGATTCAATGCTGAAATTGAGGGCTATGGGTATCCATATCCATATAGACGATTTCGGCACCGGCTATTCATCGCTGAGCTATATACACCGGTTTCCTGTGAATGCCCTGAAGATCGACCGTTCGTTCGTAAGCAATATTGCACACAAGCAGGATAATCTTGAGATCATCAAGACCATCGTATCGCTGGCAAACAGCCTTAACCTGGAACTCATCGCCGAAGGGCTCGAGATGAATGACCAGCTCGAACAGATAAAGGCGCTGAACTGCCAGTTCGGACAGGGGTATTTTTTTTCTACCCCAATGGATACCGATACCGCAACAGCACTGATTGCATCAGGACTTCAGTTCAAGACAGTGGAATAGTAAGGAACAAGGGTTCATCCCCCTGTTTTACCGTCTGCTTGGTTTTTTTCAGCGATAGAATTCGCTATGGTACAAAACGCTTACTACTCTGCGATTTTCTGCTAAAAGTTTTCAAAGACCGGCAAAATAGGGTATAATATCTCCCAGCACCCCCGAAAACATCGATTTTGCGAGTTTCATAATAACTGTCAACAGCACTTCTTAAGGAGAACGTATGAGATCTGAAGGAAGGGAAAGAGTTATTATTGAAAATGTCAGGCCGGAAATAGACGGCGGCATTTTCCCAGCCAAAAGAGTCATCGGCGAAAAGATATTTCCTGAGGCTGCACGAATGGGGTTTGATGTCATATGCCTTCCGCCGATTCATCCAATCGGAACGACCAAACGCAAGGGAAAAAATAACTCCACGACAGCGAAACCTGATGATGTCGGAAGCCCCTGGGCAATCGGGTCGGAGGAGGGAGGCCATAAATCCATCAACCCCTTGCTGGGGACATTTGAAGACTTTGAACGGTTTGTGAAGAAGGCAAGAGAGCATGGCATCGACACAGCACTCGACATAGCCTTTCAGTGTTCACCGGACCACCCGTATGTGAAAGAGCACCCTGAATGGTTCAGGAGCCGCCTTTATTCCTGCTGAGAAAGATGAGATGGAGATACTGCTGCAATCATTTATCCTTGAAAAGGCGGTCTATGAACTCGGCTATGAACTGAACAACCGTCCCGATTGGGTCACGCTGCCGCTGAAGGGCATCAGACAGGTGCTCAGGATGGATGAAACAGAAGGGAG
>JBBIUL010000113.1:0-7283 GCA_037440265.1 Nitrospira sp.
CCGATAGAACTTTTACTCTCTGCAATGGCGTCCTGCATTGAAGCTGCATTCTATGAGTTCGCGGTTCATGAGGGCCTCAGGATAGACCGCCTCTCAGTCGATATCGAAGGCACGCTTGACCTCAGGGGGCTCTTCATGATAGATGATGCGGAAGCAGGGTTCAAAAATATAAAATACAAATTAACCATTGAATCACAGGATGAAGAAAAGAGGCTGAGGGAACTCGCTGAGAAGGTGATATCACACTGCCCGGTCGTTGAGAGCCTTGTCAGGCCTGTGCCCATCTCCGGCGAGATTCATTTTAAGCACTGATTAAAAAACATCATAGAAGGCAGCAGCGTTGTAACTATTGGGCACTTCTGTGCAGGTCTTTTCTTCTGATTTCAATATGGTTGTTGCACGGCTATACTGATCTCTTGACACGAGCATCATATGGACTGCTTTTTTACCCCCCTGAGGGCTGATTTTTTCATGCCAAAACCGGGGAACTGCTGTACAGAAAAGCCTGCAGCGTCAAGTCCCCGGCGTACGGCTGAGGCGACCGTGAATGTGGCGAAGGTTCCGCCTGCAGCGGTCTTTTCCCCAATCGCCGTGAGAAGTTCGGGCCGCCACATGGATGGGTTTTTCTGGGGACCGTGGCCGTCGAGAAACCATGCGTCGCAGGGCATGGCAAGAGCGTTGACCATTTCGAGGGCCTCGCCGATCCAGAGATGCAGGGTCAGGGTACCAAAAGGCCTTTTAAATTCAATCCGATGCCACCCGGGCCGTGTGATTTCTATCCCGCTGTATGACCTTAAGAGTAAATCAATAAGAGGTCCTGTTTCTTCTCTGAAACCTTCGAGAATGGACTGCATTCGCTCAGGAGTTATCGGATGCAGTTCAACAGAATGGTAGGCAATCGAAGTTCCAATAAGGCCGCGCTTTTCAAGAAAATCCATGAGTGCAATGAGCATTCTTCCTGCACCGAAACCTGTTTCGCCTATCCTTAATTCCTTTCTGTCCGGCCCTTTAGCAGAGAGAAGCTCCATGATGCCTGCGCCCTCAAAAAAGACATGCCGTGCCTCTTCGATGGCATTGATCACATCGAAGTAGCGGTCGTCGTAATGTTCGTTCAGAAGGTAGGGTGGGATTTGCATGATCAGTCCGCTGCAGACACAGGTCCCTCATTCAGGGCGCTGCCGTACTTGAGTAGTTCCGATACTTTTTCAAGTATGAGTGCCGGGAGGGCATTCCTGTTGTCAATGGTCACTTCGTGCAGTTCGATGTCAGGTCTCTCCTTGATTTTCAGTATGAAATCATCGCCCCCCAGGGTGATGGTGCCGACAACGATGTTCGATGAGTCAAGGGCCTTTTCGGCTGCTTCCCTGAACAGTGCCGAGAAGCATTCCATCTTTCCTATCTCATCGAGGATTATCACCTCAGATGGGCGGGGCACAATCGAGGGAACTGCTATCGTCTCTATGTTCTCTATGCTGACCCCGTAGCGCCGTATATGGAAAGCGGATTTTATATCCTGGTGCGCAAGGTATCCTTCCTGGCCGTCGATAGTACGCATCATAAAACCGACTCTCCTGCCTGCGACCCTTTCCTCCTCGGTGTAAAATCCCTTTGCAGGGTGCCCAAGTTTTTCGATGACCTTTTTGATGACCGTAGTCTTCCCTGATGACGGTGCACCTGTCAGAAAAATATTTTTCCTCATAGCATCCACAGCGGCCATTATCAGTAATTGTAACTCCTGATTGATTCTCCTGTCACTTTTTGTCGAGTCCGACATTTCCGTGACCGGATAGTGAACACATAACCAATTGAGGTATACTTTAGGAGAAACTGCTTTTGTTATATCTTGCGAGGAGGAAGAACAGATCACGGAACGGACATCCCGCGCTGCAGCAGCCGGAGAAGAAGCTGTATTCAGGGTTGCAAACCTCACAAAGGTCTATGATATGGGCGAGGTCAAGGTCGAGGCGCTCCGCGGCGTTGACATGGAACTGTATGCAGGAGAACTGGTGGTTTTGCTCGGGCCGTCGGGGAGCGGCAAATCAACACTCCTCAATATCCTCGGTGGTCTTGATACAGCGACCGATGGTCTGGTGACTTACCGGGGGAAGGATCTTACCACCGCAACCGAACAGGAACTCACCGAATACCGGCGGTTTCATGTGGGCTTCGTCTTCCAGTTCTATAACCTTGTCCCGAGCCTGACGGCGAGGGAGAACGTGGCGATTGTCACCGAGATAGCGCATCAGCCGATGGAGCCTGCCGACGCCCTTGCCATTGTCGGTCTCAGCGACAGGCTTGACCATTTCCCTTCCCAGCTTTCAGGGGGGCAGCAGCAACGCGTTGCCATTGCCCGGGCGATTGCGAAAAACCCGGCAGTGCTGCTCTGCGACGAGCCTACCGGTGCACTGGATTCCGCGACCGGCATTGTTGTACTTGAAGCGCTTGAACGGGCAAACCGGGAACTTGGTACCACAACAGCCATCATAACCCACAACGCAGACATTGCCGGCATGGCTGACCGGGTGATACATCTCAGCAACGGGCAGATCGCCGAGATTATCAGGAACACGGTCAGGAAATCGCCGGGCGATCTCCACTGGTGATCCGATGAAGGCCCTCGACCTGAAGCTCCTGCGGGACCTCTGGAAGATCAAGGGACAGGCGCTTGCCATCTCCATTGTTATCGTGAGCGGTGTATCCACCTTTGTCATGCTCATGAGCACGATGACATCACTCAACAGGACAAGGAACATGTTCTATAAGGACTATGCCTTTGCCGAGGTCTTTGCCTCGCTGAAGCGGGCCCCTGAGAGCCTCAGGCACCGGATGAACGAGATACCTGGTGTTGACAGGGTCGAGACGCGCGTTGTTGCCGATGTGAAGCTGAGCGTCAGGGGATTCCCTGAACCGGTGACCGCCAAGCTCGTTTCGCTGCCGGAGAGCGGGACACCGGTCCTCAACAGGCTCTATCTCCGCAAGGGCAGAATGGTTGACCCTTTCAGGGACAATGAGGTGATCGTGAGCGAGGCCTTTGCACAGGCTCACCGGTTCTCACCCGGCGATACCTTCGGGGCGGTCATCAACGGCAGGTGGAAGAACCTCGTAATAACCGGAGTGGCACTCTCGCCTGAATTCGTCCTTCAGGTGCGCCCCGGTGCGATCAGCCCTGACTACAGGAGGTACGGCATCCTCTGGATGAGCCGCGCAGCCCTCGGCAAGGCATATGATATGGACGGCTCATTCAATGATGTCGCCCTGACCCTCACACCGGACGCCTCGCTCGGCAACGTGATCAGTGAACTCGATGACCTGCTCGGGAAATACGGCGGGTTTGGAGCCTACGGCCGGGAAGACCAGATATCACACCGCTTCCTCTCCGAGGAGTTCCGGCAGCTCGAACGAAGCGCCGAGATTTTCCCGGCGATCTTCATCAGTGTCGCTGCCTTCCTGCTCAACGTCGTAATCAGCAGGATCATCAGCACGCAGCGTGATCAGATCGCTGTGCTCAAGGCATTCGGATACGGGAATCTCGCGGTCGGCGTTCACTATACCAAGCTCGTTCTGCTGATCGTTCTGCTGGGTGTTGCCGGCGGGATCGGTATTGGTGCATGGCTCGGGCAGGGCCTTGGCAGAATATACATGGATTTTTACCGGTTCCCGTACCTTCTCTACCGGCTCGAGCCTTTCGTTGCCGGTCTGGCATCTCTCATTAGCATCCTGTCCGCCCTCATCGCGACAGTCTTCGCGGTGAAGAAGGCCGTCTCAATTCCTCCCGCCGAGGCCATGCGGCCCGAACCGCCTGCCCGTTACCGGGAAGCACTTGTTGAAAGGCTCGGACTCCGCCGGCTGCTCTCGCAGCCCTCACGGATGATCCTCAGAAACATTGAACGGAGGCCGGTCAAGGCGCTTCTTACGGTTATCGGGATTTCTCTGGCGTGTGCTATCATGATTGCAGGAAGATTTTCCAAGGATGCGATTGACTTCATGGTAAACGTGCAGTTCAGGCTTTCGCAGAAGGAGGATATGACGGTCACTTTCATCGAGCCCACATCACGGCGGGCACTGTATGAACTGAAAAGCCTCAGGGGCGTGGACCATGCAGAGGCCTTCAGGTCTGTCCCCGCACAGCTCAGGTTCCAGCACCGCTCCTACCGCACATCTGTGCAGGGCATAGACCCCGGCAGCATGCTGCATGTGCTTCTTGACGCTGACCTAAAGCCGGTCAAGTTGCCGCCCTCCGGGGTTGTCCTTACCGATTATCTCGGAAAGATCCTCGGCGTCAAGCCCGGTGACATGATAACCATAGAAGTGCTCGAAGGGAGCCGGCCGGTTCGCGATGTCCCGGTCGCGGCCCTTGTCAAACAGTACATCGGGCTCATGGGATACATGGACATTTCTGAGTTGAACCGCCTTATGCGCGAAGGAGGCGCCATCTCAGGTGCCTACCTTGATGCTGATTCCCGGTATAAGCCAGATGTCTACAATGCCCTTGTTGAAATGCCCCGCGTTGCCGGTACCGTTGTCAGAAAAGACGAGATAACCAATTTTTATGAAACACAGGCAGAGGCGATCCTTTTCTTCACCTTCGTGGCGACGCTCCTCGCAGGGTCGATCGCCTTCGGGGTTGTCTACAACAGCGCCCGTATCGCGCTTTCTGAAAGGAGCCGTGAGTTGGCGAGCCTCAGGGTGCTCGGATACACCCGCAGTGAGATCTCTTACATAATACTCGGCGAACTGGGTCTGCTGACACTTGCGGCGCTGCCGCCCGGGTTTCTGATGGGCCGCGGCCTCTGCGAGTACCTGTCTACTGCCCTTGAGACAGATCTCTTCAGGATCCCTGTGGTACTTGAGCCGGCGACGTACTCGCTCGCTGCATCGGTCGTGCTTGTTTCTGCGGTACTGTCTGGTATGATAATACGCTATAAACTGAACCGTCTTGATCTTGTGGCGGTTCTGAAAACAAGGGAGTAGAGGATTTGAAGGCAACGACGCGCAGAAAGATATTCGTGGTGGTTGTGATTGCGGCAGTGGCTGCTGCTGTTGTCTATGGCTTCCTGCCAAGCCCGGTTCCGGTCGATGCTGCAAAGGCTTCCCGCGGGCCCATGAGGGTGACAATAGACGAAGAGGGTAAAACGCGGGTGCGGGACCGTTTCGTGGTCTCTGCCCCGGTTGCGGGATTCATGAGGCGCATTGACCTTGATGTAGGCGACCTCCTGTCAAAAGGGCAGATTGTCGCCGAACTCGAGCCGCTGCGGCCGACCGTGCTAGACCCGAGGAGCAGGGCAGAGGCCGAGGCTGCAGTTTCTGCTGCAACAGCATCGCTCAATGCTGCGAGGGAAAATGCCCGTGCCGCCGAGGCAGGAGCAGATTATGCCCGGAAAAAACTGGTGCGCATACGGGAGCTGTACGGATCGGGGCTTGTCTCCAGCGACCAGTTCGAACAGGTTGACTCTGATACACGCCGTTCTGAAGCAGACCTCCTCTCTGCCCGTGCCGCTGTCGATGCTGCACAGGCTGAGGTTGAGAGGGCGCGCTCTTCGCTCCGCTACTCTGCTGCCGAGGCCGATGGATTTCCGGCCCGGGTAGTGAAGTTGAGGGCTCCGGTGTCAGGGAGCATCCTGGCTGTCCGCAGGAAAAGCGAAGGAGTTGTCAATGCAGGAGAAGCCATTGTGGACATCGGCGACCCCAAAAAGCTCGAGGTGACCGTCGAGGTCCTCTCTGAAGATGCCGTTCGGATAAGACCGGGCACCCCGGTGCTCTTTGAGCGGTGGGGAGGCAAAGAAGTGCTCAACGGGACCGTTCGCGTTGTTGAACCGGCAGCATTTACCAAGATATCCAGCCTTGGTGTGGAAGAACAGCGGGTCTTTGTTGTAGCAGATATCATGTCTCTGCCGGAGAGCTGGCAGCGTCTCGGGGATGGATACCGTGTTGAAGCGCGTTTCATCACATGGGAGGCGAAAGACGTCCTCCGGGTGCCGGCGAGCGCCCTGTTCCGGAAGGGAGACGGGTGGGCCCTTTTTGTTATAGAGAACAAAAGGGCAGTCATGAAGGCTGTTGAAGTGGGCCACCGCAACGGGCTGCAGGCTGAGATACTGTCGGGAATATCCGAAGGCGAAATGGTCATCACCAGTCCTGACGATTCAATAAGCGAGGGTATCCGGATCAATATAAGGAATAAAGAATGATTGTGATGAACTGTCTCAAACTCTATTCATCAAAACAGTTGATAAGATTTTGCCTTTGACTCGACCTCTTTGCTGATCTCCCGGTCTATCGCATCCGGACTGAGCGTTTTGATGTGCTTGCAATACACCTGAACATATCCCAGCTTGTCGTTTGTGACCGCAAACACGTCTGCTCCGGCGTTTTCCATGGCCTGTGCAATGAGCAGGGCATGATAATCATCCTGTGCTGTCCTCTGTGTTATTATCTTTTCCATCGCTTGCCTCCTTTGGGAAAAATATATTTAACATAAAAATCGCAAGAACGATGCCAATGGGTAACTGCACAGAAAAGCAGGGTTATTTTTTTTCAGGCAATCCAATCTGCCTGTTTTTTGATCAATCATGCCCGTTTAAGAGGCATTAAGCACTACTTAAATAACGCAATGTCATGGCGTGAAATCCGATAGGATATATAGGAAAGCATTAGAAAGCAGCTTAAAGGACTTTATTTCTCTTTGGTGACTTCTACAGGGATTCCACTCATGTCCTGAACAGCCTTTTCAACCTTTGCCATGTCGACTTTGCCGAGCAGACCTGCTTTTTTTAGTTTTTGTTTTGCAGTTTCCTTCATGTCTTTGATCTTCCCATAAACATCTTTGTTTGCCTCAATGAATACTCTCCCGTCGGAAAACTGGACTATCTTGACAGGCTTATAGACAATCCTGCCTGGCATGCCGGAGGCAGTGCTCTCGAACAGCTGAACCATGTCCTCGCGAAGAAGCCGGACACATCCATGGCTCACAAACCGGAAGACTGATGAAGGGTCAATGGTCTCATGAATCAGGATGCCGGGCAGGGTTGTCTGAAGAACGTATCCGCCGACAGGGTTCTTCGGCCCCGGAGGATAGCTCTCTTTTGCTGCCAGTCCTTCTCTTCTCATTTCCTCCTGGACAGAGTCAGGCACTTTCCAGTCCGGGTTCCTGAGTCTGCCTTTGACCGTGAATTTTCCTTCGGGTGTCTCCCATCCCCTCTTCCCTTCCTTCTTCGGCATGCCGAGTCCTGCGTGTACTGCCATCATCGGGATGCCGCTGTCAAAAAAATAGAGCATCCTTCCCGGTA
>JBBIUL010000114.1:0-7259 GCA_037440265.1 Nitrospira sp.
AGGTTTCTCAGGCATGATGATATCATTAAATCCAAGACCATCTTTTGGCGGCATAACATCGTGGGAATATCGCCGACGCTTCATGCAAAAGCTTCCGTCAACAATACCGATGAAGAGGTCGTGGTTGTGGGAGCCTGGTATGAGAAGGAGCTCCCGCTCCCGGGGGAGGCAAAGAACTTCAGGGCAGGGATAAAAACCGTATCGCCATGGTGGAACATGAAAGGACGATGGCCTGAAATAGAGGAGCAGGTAGCCATGGGGACTTCGCTGGCAGGCCGTCTTGGGCTCACAGAAGGCAGTGTGGTGCTGCTCGACGGCAGGGAATTTACGGTGTCAGGGATTGTCGAGACCGGGGGGACTGATGATGAAAAGGTTTTCATGGAGCTTGAGTCGCTGCAGAAGCTGAAAGGGCTCGAAGGAAAGATTTCACGGATGCTCGTCAGTGCCCTGACCACCCCCATGGATGAATTTGCCTATAAGGACCCTGATACCATGACCAAGGTGGAATATGAGAAATGGTATTGCACCGGGTATGTAACGTCAATTGCTAAACAGCTTGAAGAGGTATTCCAGGGCTCTGTGTCGACACCGATCTGGCAGGTCGCACAGACCGAGGGGAAGATACTCGAGCGCCTGAGGCTCCTCATCTACTTCTTATCCCTGGCCGCGCTTATAGCCGCTGCTATCGGCGTGTCTACGACCATGATCATGAGCCTGTTGAGAAGGGTGCATGAAATAGGCCTTATGAAGGCGATCGGCGCTGACAGCGGGAGGATCATCTCGCTGTTTCTTACAGAGGGGATCGTGATTGGTTGTATCGGCGGCATCATCGGCTATGTCCTTTCGATTGCCTTTGCCGAGTATATAGGGCTGACCGTTTTCAATACTGGGTTCGAAAAAAGGGCCGTACTGCTGCCGGTTGCAATCTGCAGCGCGATCTTCATCTCTTTTATCGGTATAATCCTTCCGGTAAGAAAGGCCCTTGGCATTAAGCCGGCGGTCGTCCTGAAAGGCGCTGAATGAAGAGCTGGTTTTCCCTTTTCCTTTTGAAGTCCATATCCCAACGAAAGAGCAGGGTTGTTATCGCTTCCTTGTCAGTGATGCTTGCGGTCGCTGTTATAACCGCCATGATCGCTGTCACCTCAGGCATTGGGGAAAAACTGGGACAGGAACTGAAGGCTTATGGCGCTAATATGGTTGTTTCTTCAGCAACGGGCGGATATCTGGATGAGGCTGCTGCACACCTTATTGCAGACATAAAGAATGTCGAAGGCGTGGCAGGGCAGCTGTTCGGCAATGCCCAGCTGAAGGGGCAACCCGTCGAAGTAGTGGGGCTTGATTTCGTAGCTGTGAAGGACCGGGGGTGGAGATTGACCGGGAATTGGCCGGTCCGCACTGGCGAAATTCTGGCCGGTACACATCTTAAGGATGCACTGAAGACTACAGAAGGCGCCGTGATAACCCTTTCATATGGGGGAAGGGAAAAGGACTTTACGGTAAGTGGGTTTATTGAAACAGGGGGGAGCGAAGACAGTGCTGTCATCATCGACAAAGAAGGCGCTATGGAACTGTTTGGCCAGCATGGGAAACTGAGCGCTCTTCTGGTCAGGGGCAGGTCTGGGGAGCTTGAAGGCATTCTCAGCGAGATCAGACAGGCGCTGCCCGGGGCATCGGTAAAGACGCTGCATCAAGTCGCCCGCGCAGAGGAGTCACTGCTCAAAAAAATGCAGCTCCTGATGGTGCTTGTCACCCTCGTCGTGCTTTTTGCAGCAGCAGTCAGCATCACCAGCACTATGGGAGCCAATGTGCTTGAACGGAGAGAGGAGATAGGCCTCATGAAGGCAATCGGTGCGAAAAGAAAAGAGATCGGCAGGTTCTATGTATCCGAGTCCTTTCTCATAGGCTTAACAGGTGGGATTGCCGGACTTATTGCCGGTTTCCTATCAGCACAGGCGGTTTCAAAAACTGCGTTCGGTTCGTTTATCAGTATGCCCTGGTATCTGCCTTTCGTTTCTCTTGCCATAGGGATCATACTGTCAATCCTGGCAGGGCACTTTCCTGTGAGAGATGCATTGAAATACAGACCCGCCGAGATATTAAGGGGAGAATAAATAACTACAATACCCAATAAAAGAGATAATCGAGTTGAGGAAGATATTTTCTTCTATAGTAAATAAATCGTTATAATTTCCTGAAAAGTATTTGTAATTTGGTTATTTTTAATGGAGGCTGAATGTCATTCATACAATTAACTGATGTGATCAAGGAATATAAGACTGCACATGCACTGCGCGGTGTCAGCATGTCTGTTGAAAAGGGTGAGTGGGTGAACATTATGGGGCCGTCCGGTTCAGGTAAGAGCACGCTCCTGAATATCATCGGAGGTCTTGACAGCCCGAATTCAGGCGAAGTGCTTATTGATTCTCTCGATATCACCCGGCTTGGAGAGGATGAAATGGCTGTTTTCAGGAGAGAGAAAACAGGCTTTATCTTTCAGCAGTCGCACCTTGTTCCCTATCTGAATGCAGCAGAGAATGTGATGCTCGCTCAGTACTTCCACAGTATGGCAGACTCCAAGGAAGCGGCTGAAGCACTCTCAAGGGTGGGGATGGGGCACAGGCTTACGCACAAGCCTTCACAGTTGTCCGGCGGGGAGCAGCAGAGGGTCTGCATTGCACGGGCGCTGATAAACAACCCCGGCATACTCCTTGCCGACGAACCGACAGGCAATCTGGACAGGGAGAACACAAAGGTAATCCTTGAACTCCTTTCGAAACTCCATACTGAGGAGCATTTTACGATAATTTTGGTGACGCATGATCCCTTTGTTGCCCGGTGGGGACAGAGGGTCCTCACCATGGAAGACGGGGCAATAATAAAAGATGAATCACCAACGGCCGGGGGTTAAAAAAAACGGGCATAGTGATGTCAGTTCACTTTTTTCGGAGACTGTAGTGGGGAAATCATGATATATGAGGCGTTTGTGGTTGGGTTCAAGGAAGGCTTCAAGGTCGGACTTGTCTGGCTTGTGCTCTATGCATATCTGAACAACAACGGCAAAAACCATCTGATAAGACCTTTTTATCTTGGTATAACTTCGATAGCTATCCTTTCCTTGCTCTCGATATCTTTCCCGTCAGCGTGTATAACGAAAGAAAACCTCGGAAACATAATTGCTGCATCGTTTGCCGTATTGCTCATTTCAAGCGGATTTGCACTGTTTCACGCATCAGGGGTCAGGCTTTTCGGCAGTTTGAGCGGCATCTGGATAAACGAGAAAGTAATACAGGTGATTATTTTTATTGGTACCCTTCTCTTTTTCTTTTCAGACAGTATGGGGACACTGGTTTTTCTTCAGGATCTTTCTCTCATGAAGGAGGCTCTTTTGGGGACATTTGTATCTTCAGCCTCAGGGCTGATTGCAGCACTTGTCTTTTTTTTAGTCGTATTTGATCGTCTGAGGCCTCTGTGGATTGGAAGTTTCTTTAATGTGCCCCAGTTGCTGCTCTTTCTGGCCATGGTGAAGCTCCTGGGCGGAGGCATAAAAGGGTTTGCAGAGCTGTCTCTTATCCCTGCTGTCCAGCGCGGGTTTATGAAATTTGCGCATGATCTTATCCACCAGATGTTTGTACTTCTCATGATACCTGACCACATGCTGCTCAGGACTACTTTATGGAACTTCATCGGTTTTTTTTTCGGGCCGAAGTTTTCATCGATAGTATCCCTGCTCATACTTCTTGTATTACCTATGATGTTTATACGCCACAGTTTTTTTAACCCGTTGCCTGCGCCCGAAGCTGCGAACCCTGCATACAAAAGAAAGATCGTTGCCCTTCTCATGTCAGACAGAAGAAAAAAGGCCCTGCCGATTATTGTCTTCATCATCCTCATCGTGTTTGCATGGTTTTCCCAGGGAGGGGAGTCGGTTACACAGCTCTATAATCCCAAGCCTAAGCCGGTTATTGCCGATAAAGGCATTATCATGATACCGGTAAAAGACCCGACAATGGACCTGATGGATGGAAGACTGCACAAATTTTCTCTCACTGAGCAGGGAGAGGAGATACGGTTGATCATAATACGAAAACCCGATAATACGATCTCTGTCTGTCTTGATGCATGTGAAATATGTGCTCCTGAAGGTTATGGTCAGCAGGGAGACCATGTGATATGTATTTTCTGTAATACACCGATTCCTGTGAGGACAATGGGCGAGCCGGGAGGCTGCAACCCAATCCCCTTGACTGCTGCAACTGATGAACAGTTCGTAAAGATCGAACTGGATGAAATACTCAGGAAATGGCAGTTTGTCAAAACTGGAAAGAGCAAAGAAGGCATAAAATGAAACCGGCAGCAAGGATTATCAGAGGATTGCTGAATACGTTGTCATCTAAGGTTTTTCTGATATGGATTGTCGGCGGTTGGATTACCTATTATGTGCTTTCGGCGATATGGATAGAAGAAGCGTTTGCATATTTTGTGCTGGGAATTGGCAAGAATATCCTCATTCAATTCATGTTTGTTCTCTTCCTGCTGTGCGGATATCTGAACCTTATCAGGGTCTCGAAGGATATGCTCAAAAAGGGCATCACAAAACTTATCTCGTGGGTTCTGTTTTCGGCTGGAATAATGGTATTCTGTACCGGTTTCTTTGTAAGCCTTGCTTCGAGGCAGTCTGAATGGATACTTGCAGGGGAGGGACATGTTGTAAGGCCGAAGTGGAGCAGCCAAGAGCTTATAGTATCCCATGTTGATGCAGGATTGAAAGAGAGTTTCCTTGACAGCGGGATAGAGGCCGGTCTGGGTATTTTTCAGTATGAGCCCATACTGACCGTGAGTAACGCGGAATCAGGATCTTATGCTATCGGGGCCTTTCCTCCGGCGAGAATCGGAGACACGTATTACCATATACTGAACTTTGGGATTGCCCCGGGATTACGATTCTCGGAAGGTGAGAATGTTCTGGATGAAGGCTATATGCCCTTAAGAATACTCCCGCCCGGCAACAGTGATTTCTTCGAGATACAGGGATATCCTTACAGATTTTCTGTCAGCCTTAAGGCATGGAGGGCATTTCAGCAAGCCGGGGTGAGCGTCAATGAATATAACATGAAGAACCCAAATTATAATGTAAAGGTATTCAGGGGTGAAAAGGTTCTTGCCGAAGGGGACCCGAACGATGGACTACATTTTGAAGCCTATTCCCTCCGTTTTGTTGAACCAACATTCTGGATTCAGGTTGAAGCGGTGAAAGATCAAGGAGTAATGATAATCATCGCGGGCGTATTATTTACTGCTTTAGGTTTTTTGTCTTTATTGGTACGAATAGCTTTTTTTGGTTCTGACTATCGGAGGGATAAAAGGCAATAATTTATTCTGGAGCATGAATCAGTTTCTTTTGTGCATCTGACTTACTGTGGATTTTCCCTCAATAGGTGTTAAAAAACACTACATCATTGTAAAGAAACCCGACGATATTCAGTTTTACGATTTATTTTTTTGTTTTGCTATTTGCAATAAAATTGAAAAACAGCTTATAAAACCTCAAATTATAAATAATAATTAAACTATTTGATTAACTCTTGTTATAATTGGTATAAAAATTGCTTATTATATTGTGATGTTCTCAAAAGGGGGAAAATCCATAGCAGTATAATCACTTACCTGTCTTCTTCGGATAAAGCCAACTCATGAGAAATCATGGGACGGAAAGTCAAGGGTCTTTCATAGACAGCCGGACTGCCCGAAGTTTTTATTCTGGCAGCGTTTGCTGTTTATGAAAGGAGGTGAACTGGATGAAAAAGATCGTACTTATGCTGGTTGCAGCGGCGATGACCCTCAGCTTTGCTATGACAACCGTTGATGCAACACCAACCAAGGCAAAGCAGACGGGAAAGGATTGCAGTGAGTGTCATAAAGGTTCTAAAGCAGGACCTCACGGCAAGGACAAATAGTAGTTAACGATTTGCAGGGGCAACCTTTTGAGGTTGCCCCACAGTTTTAAGGGGGAGCTAAGATGAAGAAAATAGTTTTACTGTTGGCAGCGATGGCATTTCTGCTAAGCAGTGCATTTACAGCATTCGGGACTCCAACCATAGCGAAGAACACAGACAAGAAATGCTCAGAATGCCATGGCAAGGCAGACAGTGGCAACGGCGGCGGCGGACCGCATGAAAAGGGCCCCGGAGGAAACAGAAACAAATAGAAAATAGATATCGCTGGGAAAAACGAATAAAGGGGGTTGGCATAGCCAACCCCTCTTTTGTTGTAACAATTTATTGCTTTTTATAATATAATCTTTGATATGAAAAAACCCTTAATAATCATAGTATTACTGGTCATAGCAGCGCTTTTCCTCTATATATCCCTGAGAGACAGAAAAGACCAGATGCCTACAAATCTCCTTACCATTGAAGTTAAGGAGGGAAACATCGAAGAGGCGATATATGAGACCGGCATTGTAGAGCCGGTGAAAAAAGTCGAGATCAAATCCAAAATCGGCGGTGAGATTGCAAGGAGTAGTGTAGCAGTCGGTGACAGGGTCAACAAGGGAGATGTCCTTGCGCTTATCGATTCCAGAAGAATATCTCTTGAAAGGGACAGAGAGCTGAAAGAAGCTGAATACACTATGCTTGAAATAAATTCGGTATACCTGCACAGCAAAGATAAACTTGGGAGGAACCAGCGGCTTTTTGAAAAAAAAATGATCAATGCTCAGGAGTTCGAGGATTTGAAGAAAGAGCATGACGTTGCACTGGTTAAAATACAGGCTGCTCTGAAAAAATGGGAACTACTGACGAAGGAATACGAGGAGCGGCTTAATGACTATGTCATTACATCGCCGCTGGACGGCATTGTTATCGAAAAAAGCGCAGATGAGGGCGAAGTCGTCTCTGCAGGAACTGTCGGCACCAAAGAGGGCTCTGTTATTATGGTGATTGCAGACAAACGAAGGCTCGTTGTGAGAAGCAAAATAAACGAGACAAATATTAACAGAATCAAAACAGGACAGCCGGTAAGGATTCATGTTGACGCAGCGCCCGGGAAGGTTTATGACGGCAAAGTTATGAAGATCTCAAACATCGGCAAGGCGGAACATAATGTTGTCACCTTTGAAGTTTTGACCGGAATCAATGACGCAGACAATCAACTGAAGCCAGGAATGACCGCCAGGATAGATGTCATAGCCGGCAGGAAGGAAAATGTTCTCATGGTTCCCGTGAACGCCGTCTATGCAGAGGGTGAAACCAGATTTGTCT
>JBBIUL010000115.1:0-7249 GCA_037440265.1 Nitrospira sp.
CTTGAAAGCACAGAATCCAAAATCATGGTCCTCGATAAGGGCATGACTATCAGAACAGTGAATTCAGCCCAGGAACGGATATGCAGCCGAACAAAGGAGGAGATAATCGGAAAAAACTTTTTTGATATTTTCCCGGTCGGCAGCGATGCTGACAGGAACAGGATAAAGGAACTGCTGGAACAATGCCTTGAGGGGACCAGCCATCGCCTGAACAACTATCCCTTTGTGAAGGGCAACGACACCACATTCCTCAATATCAGCCTTAACCCTCTTATTTTGCACGGAGAGGTCTCTGGGATTATTCTTTCAAGCAGCAATATCACCGAGGAGGTGCACCTCAGAGACGAGCTGAAGCATTATGCTGCAAAGCTCGAAGACATTGTCAGGGAACGGACCGAAGAACTCCTCAGGGAAAAGGAAAAGCTTGATGCAATCGTCGGCACCCTCGAGGCCGGCATTTTCATTGTTGACGGCCAGAAAAACATTACCTGGATAAACCGGACGCTTAAGGAATGGATCGGTGAGGATGCTGTTGGCAGCGTTACCCTTGACCAGATCTATGGGGGCACTGAGATCCAGCGGTCAATTGTGGATAATAACGTCGTCCAGGAAGTGCTGTACCAGGACCTTGGCAAACGGAAAGGCATCTTTCAGATAACGTCTACCCCGCTTGTAGGGCCTGACGGAAAGGCGCAGGCGCTTGTACTCATACAGGACATCACCGAGATGAAAAAGATGGAAGAGCAGATGATGCACTCTGAAAAACTTTCGGCACTTGCAAGAATCTCTGCCGGTGTTGCACATGAAATCGGCAACCCCCTTACATCGATTTCATCATATATCCAGATCCTGCGGGAAATGGACTTCGATGACTTTACGAGGGAGAGCCTTGAGACAATCGCAAAGCACATAAACAGGATTGCTGATATTGTAAGGCAGATGTCGGGGTTTTCGAGGACCGTTGCTTCGGACCTCAAGAAGCATGATGTCCGGGAAATCCTGAACCTTACGCTTGACCTGGTGCGGTATGACAAACGGATGAAAGATATAGCAATCCATATTGATCTCCCGGAAGACCTGCCGAAGGTTTTTGTTGACGAAACGCAGCTTATCCAGGTATTCATGAATATTATTCTCAATGCTGCAGATGCAATGTCAAATGAAGGCAGACTTGATATATCAGCAACACAAATAAATAAAGAGGTGGAGGTTTCATTTTCGGACACCGGCCCGGGGATACCGCCTGAGATCACAGAGAAGATCTTTGACCCTTTTTTTACGACCAAAGAAAAGGGGACCGGTCTTGGCCTTGCGGTAAGCTATAATATCATCAAAAGCTATCATGGTGATATCATTGCCGAAAACAAACCGGAAGGCGGAACTATTTTTACCGTGAGGTTGCCATATTATGAAAGCGAATCCATATAAGATACTTGTTGTTGATGATGAACGGGACATCTGCCGGGCTATAGAATTTCTGCTGTCGAGGGAAGGCTATAAGGTAATGACCACATTCAGCGGCCAGGACGCATTGAAAAAGATTGAGACTGAAGAGTTTGATCTGATTATTACGGACCTCAAGATGGAAGGCATTGACGGCATGCAGGTGCTTGAACAGTCACTTGCAATGCATCCCAGCCTGATTGTCATCATCATGACAGCCTTTGCTTCTGTGGAGTCGGCTGTTGAGGCAATGAAAAAGGGTGCGAGCGATTATATCGTAAAACCGTTCATCAATGAAGATGTGAAAATGACGGTCAGACGGCTGCTCGAGCACAAGAAAGTCCTTATGGAAAATCTGGTACTAAGGCAGCAGTTAAGCCAGCAGTTTGGCTGCAGGGAGTTTGTCGGCATCTCGCCGCAGATCATGAAGGTCTTTGATGTGCTGGAAAAGGTTATCCCGACGAGGAGCAATATCCTTATTACCGGCGAGAGCGGCACCGGCAAAGGACTGATAGCAGAAGTTGTGCACTGCAACAGCCAGAGAAAGGACAAGGCATTTATTTCGATCAACTGTTCTGCAATCCCTGAGAACCTGCTCGAAAGCGAGCTCTTCGGGTACCGGAAAGGCGCCTTTACCGGCGCGGCATCCGACAAAAAAGGACTTATTACTATGGCCGACCAGGGGACCCTTTTTCTTGATGAAATAGGCGATATGCCTATGCCTTTGCAGTCAAAAGTACTCAAGGTGCTTGAATCAGGAGAGGTTATGCCTGTCGGAGACACAAAGCCAAGATATGTTGATGTCCGACTTATAGCAGCGACTAATAAGAACCTCGAAGAGCAGATAGCGAAAGGGCTCTTCAGGGAAGACCTCTACTACCGGCTGAACGTTATTGAGATAAGAATACCGTCGCTGAAGGAACGGCGCGAGGACATCAGCATCCTGGCCCGCCATTTTGTTGAGAAGTACAGCAGGGAAAATACTAAGAACGTAACAGGCATTACCGATGAGGCGCTGGAAGTACTTAACAGCTATGCGTGGCCAGGCAACATCAGGGAACTCAGAAATGTCATAGAGCGGGCGGTAGTCCTTGCCGGTACTGACAGGATCGGGATTGATGAACTACCTGAAAAGATCAAGTCCCGTGAGGGTGCGAAGGGCCTTCGGACTTTGAAAGAGAAGATGGACTTTTACGAAGAAAAGATACTGAAGGAGTCTCTTCAGAGAAACGACTGGAATAAGGAAGAGACATCCCGTGAGCTCGGGGTCGATCTTGCAACCCTCTACCGTAAAATCAAGAAACTGGGGATTGCCGAGTAATCAGGACAGCATGATAGCCGAACGGTTTTCCTCTGTTCAACGGCAGACAATATTTGCATGAAGCTTTTTTTGTGATATAGTTTAAGAAATATTATAAGGAGGTCTTATGGCTACAGCAAAAAAGGCAAAGTGT
This sequence comes from Nitrospira sp., assembly GCA_037440265.1. Classification (GTDB taxonomy): domain Bacteria; phylum Nitrospirota; class Thermodesulfovibrionia; order Thermodesulfovibrionales; family UBA6898; genus JBBIUL01. The sequence continues at coordinate 2,898 of JBBIUL010000115.1, forward strand.
GCAGCGAAGACAAAAGAGGGGAAGAAGTGCAAAAACTCTGCATCCGGCAAATCCAAGTTTTGTGCCTCTCACAAAAAAAAATAACTGTTTGATGAACGTCCGGTCTGTATAGTCGAGAGAACTATTACCGGAAGAATATTCTATTGCATCTGAATACAGCGCCTGCTTTAATCGACATAACAGACGCTGTATTCAGATAGAAAAGTCTTATTTTTTCTTTGCGGGTTCAGCGGGTTTTGCAGCTTCTTTCGTTGCAACACCGTCTTTTACGGTCACGTTGTCTCCGACCTTGATGCCAGCAGCATCTTTAACTTCAACAACTGCCTCTTTGCCGTCTGCCTGTTTGATGGTCAGTTTTTTGCCATCGATCTTCGCGACAGAACCTTTTACCTCTGCTGGTTTAGCAGCTTCAGCAGGTTTTGCTGCCGGTTTAGCAGTTTCAGCTGGCTTTGCAGCCGGTTTGTCAGCTGCTATAGCAACGGTGCCAGCGGCAAAAGCAAACATAAGCGCAACGAGCAATGTTAATGCCTTTTTCATAATGTGTCACCTCCTTTTCATATATTTTGCAACTCGCCAATTCGGCAGACATAATATTAGCAAATACCATTCCAGAATGAGGGAGATCTTTAGAATGGCAGCTGTAGCTGGAAAAGAGATAGAATATCAATGAGTTATGTGTTTAACTGGATAGTCAACAGTAGTTGACAGTGAAAAGTCATTTCTTATTTGAGAAAACGAATTCTTGTTTTCAGGAAGGAAAGATGAACAAAACTGCTGAGCGTTACATTAGGGTGCAGGGCCGGCACTGCACCGGCTGCAAGGACATCGGCCTGCAATAGTGCCTGTGGAAAAATTCTTGTTTCTGCCTCTATAAACTTAAAGTGAAGATTATTTGTGACATTTCTGGCACTTCATTGCCCCAAAGGCTATTTGGTCATTATGGCAGGTGCCGCAATACTGGCCTTTGTATATGAGGTCCATTTTCATGCCTGATCCGCCCTTTTGGAACTTAAATACTGTGGCATGACAGCGGCTGCAATCGAACATGGCAGTATGGACCTGGTGGCTGAAGACTGCCGGAGAAATGCCCCCGGAAGGATATGAGAGGACTTTCTTGAAGTCCGACATCCTGTGACATTTGGTGCAGTCGGTTGATGCAAAGGAAATCTTTCCGTTATGGCATCTGCCGCATGATTTTCCCTTGTACATATCGTCCATGGTTATTCTTGTCGTACCTTTTTTCATGTTGAAATCTGCAGGATGGCATTCACTGCAATTATATTTCTTTGCATGACTCTGGTGCGAAAAACTCACCGGCATTCCTGATGCATCGTAGGAGAAGTTTGTGAGCTTATGGCATTTGTTGCAGGCGTCGCGGTTGATAGAGGATTCCTTATGTGCCTTTATGATATGGCAGTGGTTGCAGTGGATCTCAAACCCGGTATGCGTGCTGTGTGAGAACTCCCCGCGTTTATTGATGGAGAACTTTTCATAACTGTGGCATTTGAAGCATGGCAATGATGAATCCTTCAGAGACTGCATTACGGGTGATTCCTGTTCAGGAATCACCACCTTCTCGTCTGTTTTCCATTTGCAGGAAAAGAGCATGCATACAAGCGAAAGAACAGTTATGAGCCGCAGCAGCATCATTTGCCCCCTAATCCTTTTTCTTGTCTTCCGGAAACAGCATCTCATATTCAATAGGATGATGATGTTTCAGTTTTTCAGTCGAAATCTTACCGGTTATCCATATCCAGCTCATGGGGAAGACCTCAGGCTTCAGATGTTCATTATAAAAATGCCAGAACAGGATGAACACAATGGCCAGAAGGGCCTCATCACTGTGCATAATTCCGAGGAGCTGCCATATCCACCCGGAGGTAAATTCAGGGATTATATAGGAGACCTGCATGGGGAAGGCAAGCGCATAGCCGGAGAACCCTATGATAAACATGCCCCAGAACACAGCCCAGTAATCAAACTTCTGCGCATAAGAGTACTTGCCGAACCGGGCCTTTTCTTTTGAGAGACCCAGAAAGTACATGAAATTTTTTATAACGTCAAAAATATCTTTTGGAAGAGGGATGATGGTGGTTTTCAGGTCGATCGTCATCCGTTTTGTTGCGAAAAGATAGAAAAGATAGACAACATGCCAGATGAAATCAAGGAGCATGGCCACGCCGGCAATCCGGTGAATCAGACCGGCAGTCTCTGCCCCTCCCCAGATGCGGATCCAGATGCTTGAAAGCCCCTGCGGCTCATAAGCATATTTGAGGCCCCAGCCGGTAAAGCTCAGCACGAGGAAGGTAGTAAACATCACGACATGCTGGATTCTGAAGATTACGTTGAATCTCTCTATTTCTTTCGGGATCTCTTTTGAAGATGTAGTTGCCTGGCTCATTATTCGCCCTCCTTTTTCCTGAAGATAGCATCCCGTATGTCGGAGAAGGCCTCAAGCAGCACATGCAGGATAATAAATGCAAAGACACCCATGGTGAGAAATATAAGTCCGATTTCTGCGTAATGGGGAATGGGGCCTGCCGGTTTGTGGGTTATTGCAGGGATGAATTTTTCGTTTGCCCCTTTATGACACTTGCCGCACGTTTCAAGCCTGTTCTTGCCGAATACCGGTGAGGCAGGATCATTTTTTGTCTTAATATCATGTGCATTGTGACAGCTCGAACAGACAGGCGCGCGGAGGTGACCGAGATGGAGTTTTCTGCCATGGAAGCTCTGCTCGAAGCTTTCCATGACGTTTTCTTCAAGATTATATTTTTCTAAGATCTTCTTGTCGCCGTGGCATTTGCCGCAGGTATGGATGTGGTTCTGACGGCTGACTTTTGATTCCGGATTTCCTGCGGGAAGAATATAATGGGGTGAACCGTGGCAGTCGAGACAGAGTGCCCCGTCAGTCTGATTTTTTTCAATTATATTCTGGCCGTGCACGCTTTGAAGCACCTTTTTGAAGATTTCTTCGTGACAGCTGTTGCATGCAGCTGCAGCAACAGAATCAACAGGGTGTTTTGAAGATATCTTGGATGAAACAGCAAGTACCGATGAGGGGACAGATCCTCCCGGGGAAGCATGCGGGTCATCTGAAAATCTCAGGTGGCAGTCGGTGCAGGCGAGGGAACCATGGACAGAGGCATTATATTTTTCTGTATCTACATTCAGTTCAATCATTTTTCCGCTGGATGACTTAACCTTTCCCTTCATTGCACTGTGGCAGACCAGACAGTTTGCAGGTTCATTCGTGTAACCCGTTTTCGGGAGCATGAAGAGGAGGAAGAGTGCAGGTGCGACCAGCAATAAGAATTTTTTGTTCGTCATAAGCACCTCATAACATACAAAGAATATAGCTATTACTCATGAATAGCAAAGGCCATTATCTGAACCGCATTTTTCAGCAGCGCGTCAGAATCGCAATGCCGCTGAACGCAAAAAGATACTTCTGAATATTAAATTTTAGCTAATAAAAGAATGAATTATTATATTTATTAAGATATCTTTATGTACAAATTGATAGGATATATAAGCAAAACAAATAGTTTTTGTCCAATTTAACTAATTTATAGGAGCATTATAAAAACTTAATAGCTGATTGTGACAGAGAAGTCTCCAGATGTTCAAAAGGGCTATTTGGGGGCGTACCCGACAATGGTGATTCCTGCCTTGTCAGCTTCTTTCACCAATTGGCGCAGGTTCAGCACAATGCACTGATGAGCTTCGATTGCCAGCACCCTGGCATGGACGTCGATCATAGTGCGCAGGGTATTTGAACCGACAACCGGGACATCAAATCTCAGGTCCTGCTGGGGTTTGCTGACTTTTATAACCACTGCACCGTCACCTGCCAGTTCCCCGCCTCGTGCTATTGCGGCATCAGTCCCTTCTATTGCTTCGACTGCCATAACCGCCTGGTTTTTTACGACAATGGTCTGTCCTATATCCAGCCTTCCTATTTCTTTCGCCATCTTCCATCCAAAGGCGATATCTTTCCATTCATTTTCTGAAGGTTTTTTTCTGGTGAGTACGCCTTCAGAGGCAAGGAGCTGAGAACTGAAATCGGTTGTATTAAGAAGGCGTATGCCGTCTTTTTTCAGTTCTTTTGCTACAGCCAGGAGAATTGAATCATCACTTTTGTCCCTCAGTGTAAACAAAAGCTTTACTGCTCTCATGTCAGGAGTTATCCTGCTCTTGTACAGGAGGGATTTGGGGACTTTGCCTGCCATGACAGCCTCCTTGATGCCCTCTTTTTTCAGCGTATCAATGATTTCCCCTAATTTGCCGACACTGATCCATTTAATATTATCGACTGCCGCAGACAAGGACCGGTCTGCAAGGGGTTCAAG
>JBBIUL010000116.1:0-7168 GCA_037440265.1 Nitrospira sp.
CCTTGCTCTTTTTCAGCGCACGCATAATCCTGCCCTCGCCGGCATTATAGGCTGCCATCGCAAGGTTCCAGGAGCCGAACATGTTATGCAGATCCTTCAGATATGCTGCGGCAGCTTCGGTAGACTTTACCGGATCTTTACGTTCGTCTTTCCACCAGTTGATCTCAAGCCCGTAATTCCTTGCTGTCGAGGCAATAAACTGCCATGGCCCTACAGCCCTTGCGATTGAGTAGGCATGGGGGTTGAAGCCGCTTTCAATGAGCGACAAAAAGACTACATCTTCCGGAACATTTTTTTCCCTGAGGATCTCCTTCATCATGTCGAGATACCGGCCGGACCTGCTGAGATACGTCGAAAACCGTTCCTTTATCCTGTTGCTGAAGAGGCCGATGTTTTTTTCAACTGCCCTCGAAGCGATTTCATTGGTATGATAGGTGGAAAGGACCGGGAAGGCCGGCGTCTGTACTGCTGGGGTTTTTTCCGCAGAATTCTCTTTCACGCTGTAACTGTCTGCAAGCGGCTGGGTATTGGCTGAGACAACGACGGGAAAGATGATGAAGCCTATGAAAACAAATATCAGGCTTTTAAACATGTTCCTCCAAAGCAACGTAATGTTATATGCAGTAATTATCAAGCAGTTTTTATGCCAATACTAGCAACTACCATAACATAATAAGGTATTAATTTTGAAGCAAAAAAAATCAAGTGGAATGTGACAGTCTGAAAAAACACCATAATTTGTCACTGCCGGCATTTTTTGTCAAAAATCCTCTTTGCAACAAAGAAGAAGAAAAACGGATACATATTGAAAATATCAGGGCCAGTCGTTTTATAATTGTTCTAGTAAATGCGGGATAAACTGATTTATACGCTTGGCACAGACCTTCGGAGACAGGAAGATTTTATGGAAATCTTATTGGCATATGAGATTGGAGCCTGTGTTGATGTCAGAAGCTTTCCGAGGAGCAAGCTGCCGCATTTTACCCGTCAGGCGCTGGAAATGCTGTTGAGGTCAAATGGCATCAGCTACCATTTCCTTGGCCGGGAGCTCGGAGGTTTCAGGAGCGGTGGCTACGCTGCCTATACAGCGACCACTGCTTTTTCAGACGGGGTGAGCATGCTCGAACGCATCGGCCTGAGCATTCCCTCTGTTATTATCTGCTCTGAGCGGCTGCCATGGAGATGCCACAGAAAGTGGATCGCGCGGGAGCTTCTGAAGCGGGGATGGAGGGTTGAACATATCATCGACAAAGGCAGGGTATGGGCGCCAAAGCAGCAGCGAGGAAAGACTGCTCAGGAGAGCTAAGGAATAACTATGAGCGAAAAAATTTCTGAAGAAACAAGAAAACACATAGAGGCATTAGTCAGCGACCTGAATTATCACTGCTATCGCTACTATGTGCTGGATGCCCCTGAAATCTCTGATGCTGAATACGACCGGCGGTATAGACAACTGAAGGAGCTTGAGGAGAAGTACGGTTATGTGCTGCCTGATTCCCCGACCCAGAGAGTGGGTGCCCCGGCCCTTGAAAAATTCGGTAAAGTTAAACACGCCGAGCCTATGCTTTCGCTTGATAATGCATTCTCCCAGGATGAAATTGTTGAATTTGACCGGAGGACTAAGAAGCTGCTCGGCGCAGAGCATGAGATTGAATATACGGTTGAGCCGAAGTATGACGGCCTTGCCGTGGAACTTCTCTACAGGAAAGGGATGCTGGCAGTGGCATCAACGAGGGGTGACGGCTATGAAGGAGAAGATGTGACCCTGAATGTGAAGACCATAAAAGCCATCCCGCTCAGGCTTGAAAACAGCAGGATTATCCCTGATCTGATAGACATCCGGGGAGAGGTTTATCTGGAGCTTGAGGAATTCAGGAGCATAAACAGACTGCGGGAGAAGAACGGAGAGCCTTTATTTGCGAACCCAAGGAATGCTGCTGCAGGGTCCGTAAGGCAGCTCGACCCTTCGATTACTTCCTCACGCAAGCTCTTCTTCGTCTGTTACGGGATAGGGATGGTCAGGGGGGCTGAGTTCGGGAGTCAGTCAGAGTTTATGGAGTGGTGCAAGGAATCAAGGCTGCCGGTTCCTTCTGAAATTAAAATCGCAAAAGGCATTGCAAAGGTCCTGGAGACAATACAAAGAATTGAAACAAAACGGGAATCGTTTCCTTTTGAGACAGACGGAGCCGTTGTGAAGGTGAATGATTTCGGGCTTCAGCGCAGACTGGGCATGAAGACCAGAGAGCCCCGATGGGCAGTTGCCTATAAATTCCAAGCCCACCGGGCGGTAACCAGGATAAAGGAGATTCACGGCAATGTCGGAAGGACAGGAGTTATCACCCCTTTTGCAGTGTTTGAGCCTGTCAGAATCGGAGGGGTTACGGTCTCGCGTTCTACCCTCCATAACTGGGATGAAATTGAGAGAAAAGACATAAGAATAGGCGACCGTGTTGTGGTTGAAAGGGCAGGGGATGTTATCCCGCACGTGATTGAGGTCCTGAAAGAGAAGCGGAATGGCAGTGAGAAGGCATTCCCTCCCCCTGAACTGTGTCCTGCCTGTGGGTCAAAGACTGTCAGAGAAGAAGATGAGGTTGCAGTCAGATGTGTTTCCCTGGACTGTCCTGCACAGGTCAAGGAGAAGATAATACATTTTGCCTCCCGCAGCGGAATGGATATCGAAGGGCTTGGCGAAAAAAACGTTGAGCTTTTTTATGCACACGGACTGTTACAGCACTTCGAAGATATTTACCGGTTATCAAAGGAAGACCTTCTCAGCCTGCCGAGGTTTGCAGAGAAATCAGCGCAGAACCTGATACATGCAATTGAAAAGTCCAAGCGACAAACACTTGCGAAATTCCTGTTTGCCATCGGGATCCTGCATGTCGGGGAGCATGCGGCAAAACTGCTCGCAAGGAATTTCAAGGGAGTGGAAGATCTGTATAAGGTATCACCCGAAAAAGTAGCTGGCATCAGGCAGATGGGCGAGAAGATAGCCTCTTCTGTTTCGGCCTTTTTTCATGATGCAAAGAACCTTAAGATTCTCGAGAACCTGATGAAATCCGGCATAAAAATATCCAACCCTGATTATATCGGGTCGAAGAAAACGGAAAAACAGCTCGACGGACTGACATTTGTATTAACCGGCACTCTCCCGAAGCCAAGAAAAGAGGTTGAAAGGTTTATAGAAGACAGCGGTGGTCACGCCGCTGGATCGGTATCGGCCAATACAGATTACGTTGTGGCCGGGGAAGAAGCCGGCTCAAAGCTGCAGAAGGCAAAGGAACTGGGAATCAGGATAATTTCCTATGAACAATTGATCAGCATGACAGAACGCAAAAAGGGGAATTTACGGCTTTTTGACTGAGGAGATTGCTAATGTTGCATGATGTGAGATATGCATATTGACCGATACAGTTTCGGGAAGATAACGATAGACGACAAGACGTATACGAGCGATGTTATTGTGTATCCGGACAGGGTTGATGCTTCATGGTGGCGGAAGCAGGGGCATTATCTGCAGGAAGAAGACCTTTTAGAGATTGTCAAAGAAAAACCTGAGGTGCTTGTTATCGGGACCGGCTATGCAGGCCTGATGAGGGTGCCGGACAGCATAAGGAATTATGTCGAATCAAAAGGGATTGTCCTATACGTTCAGAAAACAGGCAAGGCAGTGACCTTTTTCAATGAGCAGCCGCCCGGCAGAAAGACGATAGGCGCTTTCCACATAACCTGCTGATTATAGAGTCAGATCCTTTCAGTACTATTCGTTTTTGTACTGGTACTTCTTGATGTCGATGCCGGCCTTATTCGCAAGATCATATACCGGTGCGTAGTCATTGACGGTTGTTTCAATGAACTTGATTGCACCGAACTTTTCAAGCACCGTCTTGCCATCAGGGTCTTTGTCAATGTTAAGAAGGGCATCCTTAAGCTTTCTCTTTATGTTGTCATCAAGCCCCGGCCTTACGCACAGCCCGTTGGAAGGGACTTTGGCTGATTCAGCCAGGATGAGCAGTTCCTTGTCTACCCGGGGCTCAATCTTTCTGACCCTGTCGTAGACACTATGTTTTGCAGCACCGATATCTGCCTTTCTGTCGAGTACGGCATACACAGAGGCATCATGGCTGCCGGTGAAGTAGTATTCGCTGAAAAAAGTGTTGATATCGTTTACGCCATTATCTTTGAGATAAGCAATAGGAAAGATATACCCTGCGGTTGTGGACTTCTCGACAAAGGCCATCTTCTTCCCTTTCATATCTTTAGCGTCTCTTATCTTGCTGTCTTTGCGCACAAAGATATAGCCCCAGTACTGTGTAGACCCGTCAAGGTTGACCGGCCTGGCAAGAGGGACAACCCCGAGTTTCTCAATAGCCAGCGTGCCGGTAAACGATCCGAAAAATGCGCCGTCCATCTTCTGTGTAGTGAAGCGGTCGATGATGTTGCCGTACCTGCTGAGGATGCTTATGTTTACCTTTATGCCGGTCTTCTTGGTGAGGTATTCAGCCAGGGGGTTGAACCGCTCCATCTGTTTGAAGACATTCAGTTCGGGTATCAGTCCAATGAGGATCTCCTTCTGCGGCTGTGCAGCCGGTGAAAGGACAGGCGCAGCCAGAAACATTATTAACACTAAAGCAATCCACAAAAATGACAACCGCTTCATGTCAACCTCCAGATGGTTAGGTATTTATAAGCCTAAGGTAATTATAATGACTCGCGAAGATTTTTTACAGTGCCTGCAGTGTTTCATCCTTCAGCCACGTAAGGTAAGCCTCTGCCCCCTCGGCAATCGGAAGGGCTATGATCTCCGGAACGGTATAACTGTGGAGCGCCTTGACAGAGGCTGCAAGCCTTGAAAAGAGGTCTTTTCTGGTCTTTACGATGAGCAACGCCTCACTGTCATCTTCGATGTGCCCCTGCCACCGGTAGATCGAGCGGATATCTTTTACAATATTTACGCATGCAGCAAGCCTTTCATCAACAAGTGCCTTTGCAATTTTTTGAGCGTCAGCCTCTCCCGGGGCTGTTATGAAAACTACAATGAATTCCGTCATACGAATTTTCCTTTCTCCATTAATACTGTTTTTCTGCCGGCCTCATCAAACAGCGAAACCGTTGGACCGAAAAAAACAAAATCCTGATGAAAAGGGGTCTTGATCCTGCCGCCGAATGAGCTGTTGTCTCCTAATGCAATATGGATTGTTCCCAGTATCTTTTCGCTCTCGAGAATATTGTCAGGCCGCTTTGCCATTCTGTTGGTGCCGATGCCCAGCTCTGCGATATTTCCGTGTTCCTTGTTTTCAGCAAGTTTGTCCCGAAGATATGAAGCGAACTCCTCGTTCCCCGTGACCTTTGTTGCATAGCCATTTCTTACCTGGACTGTTACCGTGTTTTCAAGCGCCCGTGTCGGTGCCCATTCAAGGACAAGCTTGCCGTTTGCAGTCCCTTCAAGGGGCGCAATATATGCTTCGCCTGCCGGGAGATTTCCGAAGGCACCGGGCCTTGTCAGTATGCCGGTATCCGCATGGGCTTTTCTTCCCCTGGCCGAAAAAGAAAGCCTGGTGCCGTTTACTGCAGAGACTTCTATCAGTACAGCCTTGTTGATTTTTGCGGCAATGGAACGGGTAGTCTTTGACAGCTGCAGCCAGTCAACATTCATGGCCCCTTCCAGCATTGCCATATCAAAGAGCGGCATGCTTGCATACCGCGCCCGGCAGACCCTGGTCAGGAGATCCCTGAACCGTGTGTGGCTTGTTGAAAAATGAGAAAGCGCAATGATGACTGGAAACGCATCTGTTCGGAATTTGTCCAGGGTCTCTGCCGATGCTTTGATAATCTCATCTGATGCATGCTTCATGAGGATGGGGGCAAGGAGGTTTTTTTTCTCGAGCGCTCCTATTGCCCTTTTACCAAAGGCTGTTTCCCATAATTCTTTAGGCGGTTCAGCGCCGTGGCAGCCGGTCGCCTTGTACTGGAAAACCGAAACCTTCCGTGAGAAATATTTGCCAACTTCTGCGGCAAGCAGCGCAATAAGTTCAAGGGAACGCCTTCTGTCAAGTTCGGACTGTCCGTGGTGTTCTTCCTGAGAAGGGGTATCAGAAAAAACCAGGACCTTTTCGGTTTTTTTCACCGCGAGGTTGACCCTGAAGATATTCCTTAAGACCTCAGTAATCATGAATCACCCGGAGACAGAAATATCCATACACGGAAAAGCCCTCCATGTACCTGACTGTATGTCTGATACTGTCTGAATCAGCAACCGGTTGTTTTTTACATTTCGAGGTAATCTGCTATTTGAAAAAAAACTCCAGCTGCTCAAGATGCTCACCCGGGAAGCTGATCGGGTAGTTATTGTCAAAACAGGCGGTGCAGTAGTCTTCTGAATGAGATACTATTTTCAGCATCCCCTCCATGCTCAGATAAGACAGGCTGTCAGCGGTCACATATTTTTTTATTTCATCAACGTCGTGAGAGGATGCAATGAGTTCCTGCCGTGTTGGCGTGTCAATGCCGTAGAAGCAAGGCATGATTGTGGGCGGGGAACTGATCCTGAGGTGCACCTCTTTGGCCCCGCCGGTCTCTCGCAGCATTTTAACAATTTTTTTGCTGGTAGTCCCTCGCACGATGGAATCGTCTATGACGATCAGGCGCTTGCCCTCAATCAGTTTCTTGACAGGGTTCAGTTTGATCTTGACGCCGAAATGCCTGATGCTCTGCTTGGGTTCGATAAAAGTCCTCCCCACATAATGGTTTCGTATCAGCCCGAAATCAAAGGGGATCCCGCTTTCCTCGGAGAAGCCGAGCGCAGCAGGGACCCCGGAGTCAGGGACCGGTATAACCATATCTGCTGCAATATTTGACTCCCTGGCAAGCTGCCGGCCGAACTCCTTCCGTATGTCATTGACGTTCTGTGCACCAAAAATATAACTGTCGGGCCTCGAAAAATAGATAAACTCAAAGATGCAGTGTGCTTTCCGCTGGCTTGTCAAAACCCTGTATGAAGTAAGCCCCTTCTCATTGATAATGAGCATTTCACCCGGTTCGACATCCCTGACATATTTTGCGCTGATCAGGTCAAGCGCACAAGTCTCTGAGGCAACAACAAAAGCACCGTCGACCGCTCCTATACAGAGAGGCCTGACACCATAGGGGTCCCGTACGGCGATGAGTT
>JBBIUL010000117.1:0-7163 GCA_037440265.1 Nitrospira sp.
CCCCGTTCAGCATGGCAGTTGCGCAGTCAGGGGATGTGGTTTCTTCAATGGTGGTAAGGAACAGTTTCAGTGAAGGCTTCTTTTCCTCTTCAGGCTGTTCAAGGATGAAGAGTCCGCTGAACTCAGCCTTCATAAGGTCTTTTGTTCTGCCGAGAAAGGTGCGGAGCACAAGATCAACATTTACCCCGGTTGCAACGAATGACATGAGTTCAGTGAGTATTGTCTGCTCCCTGACAATTTCCTGCTCCCTGGCGACGGTATCCTGCAGTTTTTGAACCTTTTCGTCAATGGAATGAGCCATGATATTGATGCTTTTTGCAAGCTGGCCGAGTTCATCGTTGGAACGGATAATAATGTCTTGCCCTGTCATTCCGGAGGCTATTGCATTGCTTGTCTCCTCGATCGTTTTGATCGGTGAAATGACCGTTCTCACAAGGATTAACCTTGAAAGCACCAACAGGAGAAACATGGTTGCAGCAGTGCCGAGGAGTATCCATAAGGCCTTTTCCTTTGATTTCTGGGTGCTGACAAAGAGTTCCTGTGTTTTCAGTATGTTATTCTTCCAGTACTTATCAATCTTTGAAAGCATAACGCTGGTATATTTCCTTGTCCAAAGCAAGTGCAGATCGCTGCGTTGCTTACTGGTCATGGCCGGATCACGCATCATGCCGGTAATCTCCTCTGAGAACAGCTCTAAATTATCAAGGCCGAACTTGACGATCGCCTGTGCTTCAGTATCGAGGTTCATCTGAGCAGGATCGGCCAGTATTGCACGAAATTCCAGCATCTTATTCTCGAAGGTGGCTGCCTCGTCCGTTCCGGGGAATGCCAGCATAGAATGGTCAATGGTATGATCAAGCTCAGAGATTGCATCTTTCAGTTTCAGAATATAGGAGAACTTGATCGTAGCTTCGTGAATGTCAAAGGTGCTGCTGCCCAGAACCTTTATTGCATTGAGGGAAACAAAGAATGCCACTAAAAAAATGAGGATGATAATAAGGGTATAGATATTAAACTTGGTTATCAGTCTCATGGCAATGTAAACATTATCATATTCTTTATGAGAAATTTCAGCAACCTTTTTCCTTCCCTATCCCGTCTGCATTTCTTGCCAAAGCATCAGAGCGGGTGGTATCTTTAACAGGTGAATCTGCTCAATTTTCAAAAGCCGAGCCGGTATATAAACAGGGAAGCGAATGTAATCCGCAAAAAGGCGCCTGTTTCTGTTGCGCTTGCATTTCCCGACATATACGATGTGGGCATGTCACACCTCGGGCTTAAGATTCTCTATGAGATAATCAATGCCCTTCCTTATGCCTCTGCTGAAAGGGTCTTCTCTCCGTGGCTTGATCTTGGCGATGCCATGAAGAAGGAGGGAGTGCTGCTCGGATCGCTCGAATCTGCACGCCCGCTCAGGGATTTTGACATTGTCGGGGTCAGCCTGCAGTATGAACTGTCTTACACCGCGGTCCTTGAGATGCTCTCTCTCGGCGGAATTCCGCTGAGAACTGAAGCCCGGCTTAACAGTAAAAATATGCCTTTGGTGATTGCAGGAGGACCCTGTACAGTCAACCCTGCGCCTATGTCCCCTTTTATCGATGCCTTTCTGATCGGAGATGCCGAAGATGCAATAAAAGATATCCTCGATGCATTCCGCCTGTGGAAGGAAGAAGGCACCCCTGACAGGCTGAAGCTTCTTCAGGCGCTCTCCGGTATCGAGGGAGTCTATGTGCCTGCGCTTGGAAAGGACAGGATCATAAAAAGGAGGTTTATAGATTCACTCGATGATGCGGTTTTCCCGATAAGGCCGATCGTTCCTTTCACCGGCATAGTACACGACAGGGTGAATATAGAAATATCGCGCGGATGTACCCTGGGATGCAGGTTCTGCCAGGCAGGGATGACCTACCGGCCTGTGCGGGAGCGTTCACCTGACACAGTGCTCAGGCTTGCCGAGGAATCACTGAAGCAGACCGGTCATGACGCCATCTCATTTACCTCTCTGAGTTCAGGGGATTATTCCTGCCTGCAGTATCTCATGAGCGAGTTCAATAAAAAATATTTTGACAAAAACATATCGATTTCCCTCCCGTCACTGCGGGTTGCAACCGTCAACAGGGAGATGCTGAGAGAGATAAAGGCAGTGAGAAAGACCGGGTTTACCATGGCCCCCGAAGCCGGGACAGAGAGGCTCAGGGCGGTCATCAATAAGGACTTCTCTGAGGACATGTATGTCAGGGCATTGGAAGACCTGTTTACCGAAGGCTGGCGCAACCTTAAGCTCTATTTTATGACAGGCCTTCCAACCGAGACCGAAAATGATATTACCGCTATCCCGGAGATGGTGCGGCAGGCCCTCGGGATATCAAAGCGGCTGACCGGCCGGCATGTAACGCTTAGTGTAGGTATTTCTTCTTTCATCCCGAAACCGCATACTCCTTTTCAGTGGTTCGGGCAGAACAGCATTGATCTGCTCAGGGAAAAAAACAGTTATCTGCGGAAGGAATTTCTCAGGAAAGGCGTAAAATTCAAAGGGCACAACGAATACATGTCCCTGCTGGAGGCAGTATTTGCCCGGGGAGATGAGGGCCTTTCCGATCTGATCGAAGCTGCCTGGTCTTTCGGATGCCGGCTCGATGCATGGACCGAGGCATTCGATTTTGAAAAATGGCAGAGAGCAATGGAGAAGACAGGAATTGACGCGGCAGATCTTGCAATGCGGGAATTTTCACAAAGCACCGTCCTGCCCTGGGACAATATCAATACCGGGGTGAGCAGGGAATTCCTCTGGCGGGAATACCGGCATGCGCTTTCCGGGAAGGTCACTGTTGACTGCAGAAAGCACTGCCATGTTTGCGGTCTTGACTGTAAAACGGAAACGGATAAACAAAAAGAAACAGCAAAGGACATGGCCGGAGCAACCCTCTCCCCTCTGCGAGGAAGCACGAATGCAGGAAAGGAAAAGTCTGTTCAGGAACCTTCCGTCAAGGTGAGGCTTGCATATTCAAAAACAGGCATGACGCGCTATCTTTCCCATCTGGAGCTTGTCACGGCACTTGTCAGGGCAATGCGGAGGGCAGATTTCCCGCTCAAATACTCTGAAGGGTTTCACCCGTCTCCACGGATATCTTTCGGCCCTGCGCTCAGGGTCGGTGTTGCAGGCCTCCGGGAGTATCTTGACGTGGAAGTACTGCTGCCCTTTGAGCCCGAAGCTTATCTGGGGAGACTCAATGATACCCTCCCTGAAGGCATTCATGCAAAGGGCATGCGGAAATTATTGCAGAAGGAAAAATCGCTCGATAGTTTTATAATAAAATACATATATCAGATCAGGACCGGCAAGCAGCCGGACATTGAGCAGTTCATGGACAGGAAAGAGGTGCTTGCTGAAAGAAAGCAGGGGATGGTAAACGTGAGGGAAATGGTTGAAGGGATTGTCAGGGTGGAGGATGGGATATTTCATCTGACCGTCTGCGACAAGGGAGAGAAAAAGGCGAGGCTCGACGAAATACTCCCGGAAATCTTTTCCTTGCCGGTTGAAGATCTTGATATAACAAGAATTGCGATGTACGGTTTTGACGGAGACTGGATTGAACCTTTGGAGGGCGACGATGGATAGTGAAATACTGATTAATGTTACGCGGGGAGAGTCGAGGGTTGCCCTTACCGAGGGCGGGCAGGTTGTGGAGTTCTATGTTGAGCGCGAGCGGGATGCGAGCCTTGTCGGCAATATTTACAAGGGCAAGGTGGTGAAGATACTGCCGGGAATGCAGTCTGCCTTTGTTGATGTCGGACTTGAAAAAGCAGCGTTCCTCTATGTGGCGGATATCCAGACAGATACGGATGACTACGCCCCCCTGTTTGAAGATGAGGAGCGGGATTCTTCGATAGAGTTTGTATCGAAAAGGGGGCGCTCTGACATGACGATCGAAGAGGTTATCCAGGAAGGCCAGGAGATCCTTGTGCAGGTCTCGAAAGACCCTATCGGCAGCAAAGGGGCCCGGGTCACCTCATATATAACACTGCCGGGCAGATATCTTGTTCTTATGCCGAATGTGGAACATATCGGCATATCAAGGAGGATATCGGACGAAGATGAACGCAACCGGCTCAAGGCGATTGTCGAGAAAATAAAGCCGACCGGGTATGGCCTTATCATAAGGACGGCGAGTGAGGACTCAGCTGAAGAAGACCTGAGAAAAGACCTCGAGTTCCTGCTTATGCTTTCGAAGAACCTTCAGGAAAAGAAAGACAGGGTGCCTGCACGCGGGCTTCTCTACAGCGACCTTGACCTTGTCTTCAGGAGCGTGCGGGACCTGATGAGCCATAATGTAGAACGGCTGGTCATCGATTCCTTCGAAGGCTATACGAGGATAAATGAGTTTGTGAACACCTACTTCCCGAAGCTCAAGGGGAAAATCGTACATTACGAAGAGCCTGAGCCTATCTTTGATGCATTCGGCATCGAGCTTGATATTTCACGGGCCCTTGGCAGAAAGGTCTGGCTGAAATCAGGCGGTTACATCGTGGTTGACCAGACAGAGGCGATGACGGTCATCGACGTGAATACCGGGAAGTTTGTCGGCAAGGAGGACCTTGAAGACACGATACTGAAGACAAACCTCGAGGCGGTCAAGGAGATCGCGTATCAGATCAGGCTCCGGAACCTCGGCGGGATCATCATCGTTGACTTCATCGATATGGAGAAGCCTGAAAACCGGGAGAAGGTCTTCAATGCCTTCACCGATGCCATGAAGAAGGACAGGGCAAAGAACACGATTTATCACATTTCAGAGCTTGGGCTCATCCAGATGACGAGAAAACGCGTTAGGGAAAGCCTCGGCAGGACGCTCTGCACCTCATGCCCGTACTGCGAGGGGAAGGGTTTTGTGAAGTCATCTGATACGGTCTGCTATGAGATCCTGCGCACGATAAAAAAGATGGCACGGCACGGCAGCACAAAGATAATGATCACTGCCCATCCGAGTGTTGCAGAACTGCTTTCGGATGAGGAGATGCTCGGGATCGAGGATGTCGAGCGGCAGCACGGGGTGAAGGTCATCATCAGCGCGGACAACAAAATGCATCAGGAAAATTATGAGGTCACCTCGCTCTGACAGATGAAGCATGACAGCATGATTCAGAAGAAGTTTGAAGCCCTCATTGCTCTGCTGAAGGAGATGGAAAGCGCAGTGCTGGCCTTCTCTGGAGGGGTTGACAGCACCTTGCTTCTGAAGGCCCTCAAAATCTCGGGCATCAGGACCCTTGCGGTAACCGGTGTTTCCGAGACCATGCCGGGCAGAGACCTGGAAAGGGCCCTGTCTTTTGTCAGGGCAGAAGGGGTTGCGCATTCAGAGATAAAAACAGATGAATTGCTCATTGAGGAGTTTGTCAGCAACCCCCCTGACCGCTGTTTCTTCTGCAAGGACGAACTTTTCAAAAAACTGAAGGACATTGCCGGAACAGGCGGCTATGCATTTGTGCTTGACGGCACCAATGCAGATGACCTGCTTGATTACCGCCCTGGCCGGAGGGCAGTTGCTCTGCACGGTGTCAGGAGTCCGCTTGCCGAGACAGGGTTTACAAAAAATGAGATACGGGAGATATCAAAGGAACTCGGCCTTGCAACGTGGGACGATCCTTCATCGCCCTGCCTTTCGTCTCGATTCCCGTACGGACAGAGGATAACCATTGAATCATTGAGCCGCGTTGAAAAAGCAGAAGAACTCATCCGGTTATTCGGTATTGAAGAAGTCCGGGTGAGAGACCATGGAGATATTGTGAGGATTGAAGTCCGCGAAAAAGATATGGACAGACTTATGCATCCTGAGAACAGGAAGCTGATAGCTGAGCGATTAAAAGAACTCGGCTATCTGTTTGTTTCTCTTGACCTTGAAGGATACAAGAGCGGGAGCATGAACAGGGTGCTTAAAGAAAATGCTTCAGCGCGAGAGATGAAATAACAGAGTTCTGACCGGAAAGCAGTAACAGGAAGCTGCACAGCATTCGTATTAACAAACAGTTCAGACAAGCGACTCCGGCCTTTTTGCTGCCAGGAATAGTTTATAATCAAAATATGTCCGCCAGTCAATCAGCATATATCGAAGAACTGTCAAAATGCGTAAAGTGCGGGAGCTGCAAGGCGCTCTGTCCTACGTATGACAAAGAGGCGCTGGAGGCTATGGGGTCGCGAGGCCGTCTTATGCTTATACGCGGCCTCCTCACCGGAGAACTGAACCCTTCCCCTCTTCTCAACGAACGCATCTTCAGCTGTATTCTCTGCGGTGCCTGCAAAGGCCTCTGCCCGCTGGGCGTGGATATTCCTGAGGCTATCTATCATGGAAGGGCGCTGCTCGAAAAAAGCGATAAAAGGCGCAAACGACTGAGGTCGCTGGTCAGGTTCTCAGCGAAGTGGCCTGAACTGAGCTACAAGATGCTCAGGATGGGCCAGAGGATGCTGCTCCCGGTATTTACCAAAAAGGGGTTAATCCCTTTTACTCCTGAAATCCCGCATAAGAGTCTGAGAGGCAGGGACCAGGTTTACAAAGTGTCAAAAAGAAAGGGGAGAGTTGCCGTCTTTGCAGGATGCAGTGTCAATTATATTATGCCGCAGATCGGCGAGTCTCTCATCCATGTTCTGAGAAAAATGGACTACGAGGTTATCCTCCCCAAAGGTGAGGTCTGCTGCGGGGCCCCCTTGCGCGGACTCGGGCTGGAAGAAGAAGCAGTTGCGCTTGCAAAAAAGAATCTGCAGATTTTCAGCCGGCTGAAGGTCGACGCAATATTGAGTCTCTGTCCTACCTGTACCCTTACGTTAAAAAGTGATTATAAGAAAATGACAGGACAGGGACTTGAAAATGTCATGGACGTCTCTGTTTTCTTCAATGAGAAACTGGCTGCTGCGGGTTCTATAAACAAAACAGCAGTTTATCATGATCCATGCCATCTGCAGTACGGCCTTGGGGTTACAAAGGAGCCCAGAGAGCTGGTAAAAAAAGCCGGGATAACGCTTGTTGATTCCGGAGAAACAGGCTGCTGCGGGTTCGGAGGGCTCTTCTGCGTTTCCTACAGAGACATTTCTGAAGGTCTGCTCAGGGAGCGTGCCGAGGCCTATGCACGTTCAAAGGCTGATACCGTCGTGACCTCCTGTCCTGGTTGCATGC
>JBBIUL010000118.1:0-7131 GCA_037440265.1 Nitrospira sp.
GAAGAGGGCTTCATGGAATACAGGATAGTAAAACCCGAGCAGGCAGGTGAGGGCACATGATGCCTTTCTGTCTGCAGATGCAGGGGATAGCCGGGTTTTATATCAACTGATCGCTTCTTCCCCACTCTGGCCTGTCCTGATCCTGACAGCGTCCTCAACGTTATAAACAAATATCTTGCCGTCGCCTATTTTCCCTGTCCTGCCGTTTTTTTCTATTATCTCGATTGTCTTTTCAGCAAGACTGTCAGGAATGACTATTTCCATTTTAACCTTGGGGATGAAATCAACGACATATTCGGCCCCGCGGTAGAGCTCGGTATGCCCCTTTTGCCTCCCGAACCCTTTTACCTCGGTGATGGTCATGCCCTGTATGCCTATTGCGTTCAGGGCGTCTTTTATTTCTTCAAGCTTGAACGGTTTTATGATCGCTTCTATCTTTTTCATGGTTTACCTCACAGTAGTTCTTCAAACGGAAGAAGTTCAGAATATTCATAGAGTGTTGACATGGCCCTGCTCCTGGTGGCTATGCCCGCCTCTTCGACTGCGGCAACGGGGTTCAGCCCGCCGACCACAACAATGCCTGCCTTGTCTGTCCCGACCGGCATCTCGAACAGTTCCTGGTTCGGGTTGCCGATTGCGAGTATCCCCCCGATGCCTTCCTCTTTCATCTTTGCCTGCAGCGCCTTTGCCTTGTCGATGCAGACGATAGGGATCTCCCTGAAGCTTGCCAGGACATTTCCTGAACTGTTTGCTGCTGCGTCGCGAACATTGGTCATGCCGCTTTTGATGAAGATCTCAAGCGGGTCGAGGGACGAGCCTTCGTAGCTTATCAGTGCAATGAAGCGTGAAGGCAGGCTGTTTTCTATCTGGAGTATCCCTCCGAACCTTGAGCTGACCGGGATGCCGGACTTAAGCATAATACTGTTAATAGTCACGCTGCAGATGGTGCCGAAACCGATAAAACCTTCGGGCACCCTGATATCGCCGATAACGTCGCCGCTTTTCCCGACAGCAACCCGGCTGCTCATGCTGTACTGTGACGCAAAGACGTTTTTCATGATTTTCAGTGCGTCACTGAAACGGTCTTCGGGCAAGAAGGTCACATTCAGTATGACCCTGCCTGTCTTGCCCGTGATATCAAAATCACTGAGAAACGAAAGGGACTCGATCTTGTTGATCACAAACCCGACTTTGTCGGAGACAAGGGCATGAGAAAGTTCCTCTTTCCCCTTTGCGGTTATTTTCCTCCCTTCCTTGCCGTATACCTTTGTGAATCCCTTTTCGTCGAGAATGCGGAGGTGGTAACGCACGGTCCGCTCGGTGATATCTATCCCATGATCAGTAAGCTGTTTTGATATCTCCCTCGATCCCACGATGTCTTCGGGTCTTCTGTCCAGCACCTTCAGGATCGATACCATGGTCTTGTTCATGTTCTGTTCTGCCCTCCGTCCTTTCAGGGAGCAGGCAAATGCCTGTCCCGCAGCGTTTTTTTACATTTTACCAAAGAGGATGTTCTTCGCCTCTTTCATGTCTGATTCCATCACATAGGGAATGCCGGTTACCTGACTCCCTTCCTGTGTCAGGGAGACGAGGTCGGACCGGTCAATATGCTTTACAGCGAATTTCCTGGCCCCTGCCATGAGCTGCTGGAACCCGAGCTGCAGTCTGTCGCAGAACGTATACATACCTATCGCAGCAGCAGGGATCTCTGGGTATCTTTTACCGTACTTCTCTTTGAGTGTCCGGGCACTCACAAAGATCGTATCAAGGGATTCCCCGTATTTTTTTATTTCAGGCGGGAGTTTGCCCTCTGTCAGCCAGTGCTGGATATTTTTGCCGACCATTGCCGGTATCATCGTGGCGCGTCCCATGCAGACCGCCTTAAAGTAGGGAGCCCCGAGCGCAATCGCCTTGAAGACATGGTCTTCGAGAGAAAAACCTCCTGCAATGGCAAGGTCAGGCACGTATTTGCCTTTTGCCTTCAGTTCTTTTGCGAACCGGTACGCCAGCGACTGGAGATAGATCGTTGGGATGCCCCATTCGTTCATCATCCTCCACGGGCTCATGCCGGTGCCTCCTCCGGCACCATCGATGGTAAGGAGGTCTATCTTTGCATCTGATGAGAACCTCATGGCGCGGGCAAGGTCAGCGATCCTGTATGCGCCTGTCTTGAGGGAGATGAATTTAGCGCCGATTTTCCTGAGATGGTCAACGCTCCCCATGAACGAGTCATACTCAACCATGCCGAGCCTTGAATGCCGCTCAAATTCCCTGAATGCACCTTCCTCGAATGCCTTTGCAACAACCGGGTCTTCAGGGTCAGGTACTACAACATATCCCTTGCCTTTCAGTTCAAGGGCCTGCTTGAGGCTTTTCAGTTTCACCTCTCCGCCGATGTTCTTGGCCCCCTGTCCCCATTTGAGCTCGATGCATTCCACACCGAGGCTTTGCACTGCATATTCCGGCGAGGACAATCTGCCGTCTTCAACATTCTGCTGGAGTACGATGGCTCCGTAACCGTCATGCCATTTTTTGAAGGTGCTGACCCTTCGCTCAAGTTCAGGTGATTTTATGACTTTCCCGTTTTTGTATACGGCTTCGTGGTCCATGCCGACGATGTTTTCTCCGATCACTACCATGATGCCTGAAATCGCTCCGCCTATGGCCATGCCTTCCCAGTTATCCTTCGCAATGCTGGTCGAGCCGAGAGCGCCGGTGAATACCGGTATCTTCAGCTTTACCTTGTGGGCGTTGCCAACCGAAACCTCTGTTGAGACATTCGTGAAAAGGGCCTTGTCCGGGTCTGCCTCAATCCCGAACGCGCCTACGCAGGTTCCCTGTATGTTCAGATGGGAATAATCAACGGGATATTGTTTTACTGCCCCGGAAGTTATCTTCCCGAACGGCGAAGGGTAGAGCACTTCCCTTCCCCGGAATGACGACTTGCCTACTTCGCAGAGCCCCTGGCACCCGTCAAGACAGGCTGAGCATAACCCTGAGTAAGGCACAATGTCCCTTGTCCTGTTTTTCGTCCCGGTGGCTGCACTTGCATTCGGTGAACCATAGTTCATCTTCTACCTCCGTTTTTGCGACGTATGATTTTGAGGGGTCCCCGAGAGAAAATCTCAGGGGACCGCCTCATCCAATAATTACCGGAATCTCCTCATGCCCGGGAAGATCAGCGTGCGCCGAGGATCTTCATGGCCTCTTTCCTGTATGAATCCATCAGGTACGGGATGCCGGTTACCTTTGCGCACTCCTCGGTAAGAGACATAAGTTCATTTCTCGTTATCGAATCGATATTGAAACAGCGGGCCCCTGCCATGAGCTGCTGGAGGCCGACCTTGATTTTCTGGGAATAGCTGTATATGCCGATTGCGCCGAGCGGGATATTCTCGATCTCCTTATTGCCGACAATGTTCTTTACATCTTCATAGTTGACGAAGATCTCTTCTATGGTAGAACCGTACTCGCTTACGCTCTTCGGGAGGTCTTTGTCCTGCAGCCACTGGGCAATGTTCTTGCCGACCATGCCCGGGATCATCAGCGCGCGGCCCATGCAGACGGCCTTGGTGTATGGTGCGCCCATAGCCAGCGCCTTGAATATGCCGTCTTCACTGCTGAACCCTCCTGCAAATGCGATGTCAGGAACGCGCTCGCGCTTCTTTTCAAGAATACTGCAGAATTCATGCGCTGCTGCATGGAGGTACAGGGAAGGCATGCCCCATTCCTCCATCATGCGCCATGGGCTCATGCCGGTGCCGCCGGGCGCGCCGTCAATGGTCAGAAGATCAATCTTGGCCCTCGAACTCCATTTGATCGCCATGGCCAATTCTCGCAGGCCGTATGCGCCTGTCTTGAGAGTGATGCGCTTGTATCCGAGTTTTCTGAGACGGTTTACCTCGGCGTAAAATTCTTTCTCATCGATGAACCCGAGGCGGCTGTGGCGCTCGAACTCTTTTATTGCCTTGTCCCTGAAGGCTGCCTGGACGATCTGGTCAGATGGGTCAGGGGTGACGATATAGCCCCTTCTCTGCAGTTCGAGTGCGCGTTCGAGTGAGTCGACCTTGATTTCTCCGCCGATGCATTTCGCGCCCTGTCCCCATTTGAGCTCTATGGTTTCAATCCCGTGCTTGTCGATGATGTATTCAGCTACGCCAAGGCGGGTGTCCTCGACGTTCATCTGGACCAGGATTTCTCCATAGCCCTGATGGTAGCGGCGGTAGGTCTCGATCCTGCGGTCCATATCAGGGGCCTTGGTGACCTTGTTCTTGTTGTTCAGTTCAAGCGCAGGGTCAATGCCGCAGACGTTTTCACCGCAGACGATGGTAACCCCTGAGATTGCTGCACCGACAGCGAAGTGCTCCCAGTTTTTTCTGGCTATTTCTGTTGAACCGAGCGCACCGGTGAAGATCGGCACTTTCATTTTGACTTTTTTGGTCCAGCCGTACTCTGTCTCGGTGTTGACGTTGGGGAATTTTGCAGTATCAGGATTTCCCTTCTGTCCCTTCGGAAGGCCTTTTGCACCGAGGGCGTATCCGTGGATATTCAGGTGTGAATAATCAACAGGATAATTTTTGTCTCCGCCGGCTGTTACGCTTCCGAACGGTCCCGGATAAATAAGTTCCCTTCCCCTGAAGGTTGCCTTGAAGACCTCGCAGTTGCCTCTGCATCCGTCTATGCACCGGGTGCAGAGTCCGCTCATCGGCGAGACATGCTTTGAACGGTTATGCGTCCTTGTTGCGTCATTTGCGTTTGGCTGCTGTAAATTCATCTTCATCCTCCGTAGATTTTTTTGTACGTCATCAAAACAGTTGCAGTTCTTGCCATAGTCATTTCTCCGATACGCTTCACCTCCGGTTCATTAAGTATTGGTAAACAAATACTCAGAAAAGTAAGTATTTATTTAGTCTGCAGGCAAAAAAAATCCCTAAGGATTTTCTTGCCTGTTGTCATGTATTATTCATGCTGCTAAGTACATATAATAAGCAGTTCTGCCTCCCTGTCACTTTTGTTTTTCCATTTTGACGGCAATGCCTCCTGAAGGTGGACCGTATCTCCTGCCTTCAGCTCTTTTTCAGTACTGTTGACAGTTACGGAGACCTTTCCTTTCAGTACATAGATCAATTCTTCCTTTTTGTATTGAAGAAAGTGCCTGTTGACGGCAGCGCCAGCGTTGATTACGGTAAGGTAGGCTGCTGTCCTGCCCCCTGCGACAATAGTGTAGATTGAGTACCCTTCATGCTTTTCGAGAATATTCTTTTTTACAGAATCGGCGGTGACGAGCCACTTGATCTCGTCATGTGATTTGTTTGTTTGAAGCAGTGTGGTCGGATTGATGCCGAGGGCTGCTGCTATCTGAAGAAAAGAGCTGAGCGAGGGACTTATCTGGTTGTTCTCTGTCTGGGATATAAAACTTGAAGTCATGCTGATCTTCTCAGCAAGGTCTTTTTGTGAAAGCCCGAGTTTTAATCTCGCATCCTTTATCCTGCCGCCGATATCGAACGAGGGTTCTTTCCTTGCCGGGGCTATCGAAATGCTGTTGTCTTCTATCTCATAAGAATGCGGCTTGAATGCCTCCCTGTTTGCTCTTCCCTCGAGCTTCAGGGCCTTCAGGGAGAGCTTGTCTCTTTTTCGGGAAAGGTCTATGACAACCTGGGTGATATGTCGAAGGTTTGCCTTGAACGTCTGGCTGTGAGCGTCTTTTTCAAGGATCCAGTACGCGACAGTGCCGAGATCGTAGAGCCTCGGGCACATGTAGGTGAAGAACTTGTAGGTGCTGTTTTCATCACCCCAAAGATCCTGCATGCCGGTGAGGCTGTCAAAAATGTATCGGGCTCCCTCAGAAAGCCTGTCCTGAATGAGGTTAATCGTTTCTGTGAAAGACGGTATATCTCCCGGCCTGTTTACCTTAATGACATTCGGGATTTCATGGTGTTCGGTTTCGTAAAATTTCAGAAATGCCCTGTCGTTCTTGCCTTTTCCTGCAGTGAAGCAGTCAAGCAGGGTAAGTTTGTCAGGATTGACGCTGTCTTTTATATTGAGAAAAATGCTCTGTGGAGAGCGGTTGAAGCTTACATAGATGACATCCTTTTTTTCGGAGGCTGATTTTTTTATGAAGCTCTGCATGAAAATGTCTGCAGACGTACCGGCTTCAACTTCCCATACGATGTTGTCCCCTATATGGGCAGCGTCAATGAGCCTGTCAAGGTCGCTTATGCCGGTTGAAATCTTTTCCATGGCAATAGGTTACCGATCACCTTCTGACAGTGAATGTATACAATAGAAGGGAGTGTTGTCAAGGCTGATTTTGCAGCTGTTTGATTGACAATAAAGAGAAGTTAATTTTATTATACATGACGGCAAACGGTTGCCGTCGGCAAGACCATAACGCCTACAATAACCTGAAAGGGTTACTAGGCGTTTTTTTAGCAGTAAAAAGGATATTTTGAGATAGAATGAGGATACCATGTGTCGCCTGGCAGCAATAACAGCTTCTGAGTATTTTTCTCCGATGGAAAATATCCTTGCCCTTGAGTCAATGAAAGAGGGTCATGACGGATCAGGGCTCGGCATCATGCTGAAGGACCTCGGGGGAGAATTCGAGGAACTGAAGGACTATCCGATTCTCTCAGGCATCTGCTCCGAGGACGGGATGGAGGCAGTTGACCGGTACATGGAATCCCACGGCTTTAAAATAAAACACACCTGGTCGCCTTCGATCACCGAAGTGCAGGGGGTGCAGAAGCGGGACTTTTATTTTGCCAAGGTGTATCAGTATCCGGAATCGTTTCTTGAAAAGACCATGGCTGAAAAGGAAGACCTTCTCATGAAGACCCGGCTTGCCCTGAGGAAAATGGGCGAAGCCGATGAATCAATAATTGTTTTTTCTTTTTACCCGGATGTCCTTGCGCTTAAAGAGGTCGGCGATCCTCTTGAACTGAGCAGGTTCTTCGGCCTTGAGGATTCATCGCTCAAGGCAAAGATCATATTTGCACAGGGACGACAGAATACGAACTATGCGATAAACCTCTATGCGTGCCATCCTTTTTTCATCCAGGGGTACGCAACAATGACCAATGGCGAAAACACCGCTTTTGTCCCGATAAGAGAGTATCTGATGAGCAGGGG
>JBBIUL010000119.1:0-7066 GCA_037440265.1 Nitrospira sp.
TAAAGAATGTTTACAGGAGCATAGCACATGCTGCAATGAAATCCGGAAGGAGTCCTGAGGAAGTAAGACTTGTTGCTGTATCGAAAAATGTGAGTGCTTCGCTTGTTAAGTCAGCTGTTGAAATCGGACTGAGAGAGTTTGGCGAGAACAGGATTCAGGAGGCGAAGGAAAAGATATTGCACCTGAGATCTGATATTTCAGATGCAGCAGTGCAATGGCATTTTATCGGGCATCTTCAGAAAAACAAGGTCAAGACTGCTGTTGAGTTATTTGACCTGATACAGTCTGTTGATTCTGTTGAACTTGCCCGGGCGATTAACAGACAGGCGGAAAAGGAAGGCAAACAGCAGAGAATATTGCTTCAGGTAAAACTTTCAGGCGAGCTGTCTAAGCACGGGATAATGATTGATAATTTGCCTTATCTTATTGAATCGGTTGCTGGAATGAAAAATCTGAAGGCAGAGGGGCTTATGACTATGCCTCCTTTTTCTGAGGACCCTGAGAAATCACGGCCTTATTTCAGTCAATTGCGGGAAATCAGGGACAGATATCAAAAAGCTGGGGTTAATCTGCCCGAACTTTCAATCGGCATGTCAAATGATTTTTTAATTGCTGTTGAAGAAGGGGCGACCATCGTAAGGATCGGGACTGCATTATTCGGAGAAAGGATCAGGGAGGCGACATGATCGGTTTTATCGGCGGCGGCAATATGGCCGAAGCACTTATAAAAGGAATAGCTCAAAGTTCAAAGTTCAACCTGCAAAGTGAACTCATGGTATCAGAGCCGACAGAGGACAGAAGAACATATCTGGCAAAGACTTACGGCATTAAGGCAACACCCCATAACAGGGAAGTTGCTTCAGGTTGCGATATTATAATCCTTGCCGTAAAACCCCAGAATATGGAGGTTGTGCTGGATGAAATAGCCGGCAGCATTACCGATAAAAAAACCGTGGTGTCTATTGCAGCCGGCATTACCCTCTCATATCTTGAGTCCAAACTTAAAACAAGGAGGCTTATCCGGGTCATGCCGAATACTCCTGCTATTGTTCAGGAGGGCATGTCGGTCATGTCTTTCTGCGGTTGTTTTTTCGACGACGATGTGGCTTCTGTCAGGACCATATTTATGTCAGCCGGCAGGGTTGTGACCCTCCCTGAGGAATTAATGGATGCCGTGACATCGCTGTCAGGGAGCGGACCGGCATTTATAGCATTATTTGCAGAGGCAATGATAGAATGTGGGACAAAAATGGGCATGAACGAAAATGATGCCAGAGAACTCGCCGTACAGACGCTTCTCGGCACTGCCAGGCTCCTCGATACCGGGATGTCTACCGAAAAACTCAGAAAAATGGTGACATCACCCGGCGGAACAACAGAGGCCGGTCTGAAGGTGTTTCAGGAGAAGGATCTGAAGGGAATTGTAGAAGAGGCCATGACCGCTGCCCGCAGACGTGCGGCAGAGCTTGGAAGGAGGGGATAGTGTTCATCTTCGGCGAACTGATTATTGCGATCGCGCAAATTCTTGACTGGGTTCTGGGGATCTACAAATGGATTATCATAATCGCAGCGCTGCTGAGCTGGGTGAGTCCCGATCCCTACAACCCTATCGTGCGTTTCCTTTATTCGATTACGGAACCGGTCCTGAGGCCGGTGAGGAGGCTTATCGGCAGCAGGCTGGGGCCAATTGATATTTCTCCTCTGGTGGTCATTCTTGCTATTATATTTCTTCAGTCGTTTCTGGTACGTTCATTAATGAAAATTGGCTATAAATTCGGAGGAGGTTAGCATGAGAATCACGCCGCTTGATATTCAGCAGAAACAGTTCCCGATGAAGTTCAGGGGTTTTGATGTGGAAGAGGTATATGCGTTTCTCGAGGTCATACGCGAGGAGATGGAGGAACTGCTCCGGGAGAATGCCTCGCTGAAGGAAAGCGTGCAAAGGGCTGAAAGTCATGTAAGGGAATACAAGGACATGGAGACAACGCTGAGGGAAACGCTCATGACTGCCCAGCAGATGGTAGAGGACTACAAGATCAATGCAAGGAAAGAGGCGGAACTGCTGATCAAGGAGGCGGATTTCAAGGCTGACAGCATGATCAAGGATGCCCATGAGAAGGTGATAAAGATACACGAGGACATCGTTGATCTGAAGGGTATACGGCGGCATTTCAAGGAAGAACTCAAGAGGCTTATTGAAAGCCACCTGCGAATGGTCGAGCACGATACAGACAGGGAAAGCGATACAAGGGAAGAGGGTGCTTAGTGAGTTCAGGCGGGCGATATAAATCCCTGAAGGGGATGCAGGACATCCTGCCGCCGGAGATATACCTTTGGCAATCCGTTGAAAGAACTGCAAGGGAAGTTTTTACATCGTTCGGGTTTCAGGAGGTCCGTGTTCCCGTTGCCGAGTCGACTGAGCTGTTCATACGGAGCATAGGTGAAAATACCGACATCGTCGAAAAAGAAATGTACACGTTTAACGACAAGGCAGGCAGGAGCATGACCCTGAGGCCTGAGGGGACCGCTTCCGTGGTGCGGTGCTATATCCAGAACAATCTCTCGAATCTTCCGTCTCCTCAAAAATTTTATTACTCCGGGCCGATGTTCCGTTATGAAAGACCCCAGGCAGGAAGATTAAGGCAATTCTACCAGATCGGGGTGGAGGCATTCGGTTCCGCTGAGCCTGAAATGGATGCTGAAGTCATTTCGATGCTCAGGCATACCCTAACAAAAATAGGCCTTGATGATATTGTTTTTCAGATCAATTCAATCGGGTGCGAGGAATGCAGAACCGGATACCGGAAATCCCTGGTCGAATATTTTTCCGGCACCCTCGACAACCTCTGTGACGACTGCCGCCGGAGATATTCCGTGAACCCCCTGAGAATTCTTGACTGCAAGGTCAGCCGGTGTGCAGAGCTGCGGACCGGGGCTCCCGTCATAACCGGCCATCTCTGCACTTCCTGCAGGACGCATTTTGACAAGCTTCTGTCTTTGCTCGATCTGCTCCATGTGGCTTATCAGATAAAGCCGGATATGGTGCGGGGGCTTGACTACTATACCGGCACGATATTCGAAGTGACAGACCAGTCCCTTGGCGCGCAGAATGCCGTAGCTGCCGGAGGCAGATATGACAGGCTGGTAAGAGAATTCGGCGGGCCGGAGACCCCTGCAGTCGGGTTTGCCATCGGCATGGAGAGGATCATTGAACTCCTGAAGAGATCCCGCGCCACGGCTGTGCGGGGCCCCGATGTCTTCATTGCTGCGGTTGGTGATGCAGGACAGAGGGAGTCCTTTTTGATGGCCGACAGCCTTAGGGCAAGCGGTTTCTGGATAGAAACAGGACATGCCGGCAATTCTCTCAAGAGCCAGATGAGGAAGGCTGACAGGTTGTCTTCGGCATATGTTTTTGTTCTCGGCGATGAAGAGATACATGCCGGCAGGATGACATGGAAAAGACTTTCCGATGCTGCCAACGGTACAATTTCCATGAATGAGGCTGCTGACTTTCTTTTGAAAAACCGCTCGTAAGACAGTTACCGTTTCCCGCTCTGCAACAAGACGCTGCTGCTTCTGTTTTTTAAAGTTTTTTTATGCTAAACTTGAGCAGAGATTTATGAACAAGGAAGAATATATCCCCGGGCTGATTACCGCTGTTGCCATATCATCTCTCTCTCTGTTTATATCAGGATTTCATGCGTCTTTTGACCCGCTTGTGATCTCGATCATCATCGGCATGTTTCTCGGCAATCTTTTGGCGAAAAAGGAGTATTTTGAAGGAGGGATCGAGGCTTCCATCAAGGTTTTTCTTCCGGCCGGCATCGCATTATATGGTGCACAGCTTGTTGTCCATGATATAACCCCCGGCGTTGTCGGCGGACTGGTGGCGGTTTTTTCAGTGATGTTCGGGCTTGCGCTGGTTGTTTCGAAGGTTTTCAGCATCAACAACAAGGTTGCGGTGCTGATTGCATCAGGCCTTGCCGTATGCGGCACTGCTGCGATTACCATCATATCTCCCCTCATTAGGGCCCGGAGGTCCGACACGTCAATCTCAATCATTTCAGTCATGATGCTCGGACTGACTGCAATGATACTGTATCCTCTCCTTTTCGATTATCTTGCGCTTACCAAAAACGAATTTGCGTTTCTTTCCGGAGCAACCCTCCCCATGCTCGGACAGGTCAAGGTCGCAGCCGGGAGCATCTGCGAGGATTGTTTGTCTGTTGCCGTCAAGATCAAACTGTTCAGGATCTCGTTTCTTTTTTTTCTTGTGACGGTCGTTTTGTTTTTGTCCGGGACTGAAGGGAAAAGGATAGCCATCCCATGGTTCATTGTCCTGTTTGTTGTTTTGGCCGTTGCCGTCAATATAACGGATATCTTTAATCCGTATCTTGCTCATTTAAGAAAGGCAAGCAGTTTTTTCCTCTCGACAGCACTGGCAGGAATCGGTTTTACTGCTGATTTTGATTCGATTGTCGATAACGGGATGGCCCCGCTTGGAACAGCGTTTCTGACCTGGGGCGTAGTCATTATCTTAACCTATATTGTCATGAGTCTTCTGTAATGTTCAAAACAAGGATTATATACAAGCTCATTTTTGCATTTCTTCTGTTTGCGGCCATGATCCTGCTTCCGTATACGCTTACGGTTATTAATCAAACAAAAAAAATGATCGAAATGGAAGAATCGATTCACCCTCCGGAAACTGAGGAATATGCAGAGCTTCACAGAGAGTTTGTCCCGGAGTTGATTGACAAGATTTTACCTTTCGGCATTTACACGCTCGTCATGGCGCTCTTTTTCTCGCTCTTTTTTATGAGGAGGGTGCTTGTGTCGCTGAAAGAGCTCCAGCGGGGGGCGTCTGAGCTTAAAAACGGCAATCTTGACGCAAGGCTCGAAGTTACCTCACACGATGAACTGGGAGACGTTACGCAGGCGTTCAATGAAATGGCTGCAGCGCTGAAAGAGAGCACGACCGAACTCCGCAAGAAAGACCTGTACGTAAATGCCATGCTCGATCCTCTCTGGGTGGTTGATGAGGACAATAAAATCACAGACATCAACCCGGCGTTTACGCGCCTCTTCGGTCACACAAGGGAAGACGTGATCGGTGCTTCAGTTTATGATTTTTTTGACGACAAGAATGCTGCGATCATAAGGAGCCAACTGATCGAAAAAAGGGAAAAGGGCATCCCATCGATCTATGAGATCAGCATTTTCACAAAGGAAGGGCTTCAAATACCTGTTCTGATAAGCGGCTCCCCTATTTTTACCGGCGACAGGGTGACCGGCAAGATCGGCATCTTCAAGGATTTCAGGTACCAGAATGAGCTCCGTAATGAGCTGAAACAGTCCAGGGATTATATAGAAACTGTCATGGACAGCATTGAGGACCAGCTCATTGTGGTCGACAAGGACTACCGGATTATCAGGGCAAACAAAAAAGCCCTTGCAGAGTCATCAGTTCCGCCGATCGGCAAATTCTGCCATACGGTAACGCATGAATCTGACAGCCCGTGCTGGTCAGCCGGCCTGGACTGTCCTGTCCAGAAGGTATTCCTGACCGGAAACAACTATACAACAACGCACCGCCATACCGGACCTGGCGGTGAAGCCCGGTATCATGAAGTAGTTGCCAGCCCGGTGAAGGATTCTTCCGGGAACATTCTGCATGTAATAGAACTGCTCAGGGATGTTACCAGGCGGGTCAGGCACGAGGAAGTGATTTCACTCAAGAACAGGGAGCTGCTTGCGCTCAACAGTGTCGCACGTCTTCTGAGCAGGTCTCTTAAGCCGGATGAAATCTTTGCAAAGGTCCTTGACAGGATTATTGAAATGATGGATATGGACGGCGGAGGCATCTTTTTTATCGATGAATTCAAAAAGGACATGATCTGCCAGTACCATAAAGGCATATCTGACGAATATGTGAGGCTTATGGGAAGGGTCAGGATCGGCGAGGACATTCCCGGAAGGGTTGCGGTGACCGGACAGAGCATAACATCGTCTGACATTTCACGGGACAACAGGATCGACAGATCAGTGATAAAGCATTCCGGGATAAAGGGGTACTGCTGTTTTCCGGTGCGCGGGAAAGAAAAGGTCATCGGGGTGTTCTGTATCTTCAGCCATAAGGCCCATGTATTTACCGTTGAAGAGGAGAATATCCTCAGTTCCATAGGAGAGATGACGGGGATTGCGCTCGAAAATATCAAGCTCTACGAACGGATGAAGCAGCTCTATGAGGTCCAGAGAAAGCGCCGCGAAGAAGAGCATGCCCAGCTCCTGTCCATTTCTGCGCGATTAGGGTCAGCGCTTGAACTCAAGGGGATTATGGTGCATGTGCTTGAGATTATCAAGGAATCGTTCAGGGCTGATTTTGCATGGATGCTTGTCAGCGACACAGACGGCAACCTCGTCCTGAAAGCAGCTACGGCGCTCAAGGAAAAAATCGATGAGACGATCTACGAGCAGGGCGTCAGTTCGATAGAAGGATATGCGATAAAGAAAGGCCCTCCTTCGGTAATAAACGACATCAATTCAGCAGATCGTTTTTATGTGTATGACGGGATCAGGGAGCTTTCCCTGCAGACTGCAGTCCCGGTGCCGATGCATATCGGGAAAAAACCGGTCGGGGTGTTTGCCCTCTACTATACAGGCCACCGTGATCTGTCAGAAGAGGAGATTCATTTTCTCGAAATAATATCGAATTTCCTTGCCGTTGCGATAGAACGTTCTGAGTACTTTTCAAGGGCTATTGCTGAAAAGGATCTTTCAGAGGCCGTCCTTGAAAGTGTTGCCGACGGGATTGTTACGGTAAATGACAGCAGCAGGGTGCTGTCTGCCAATGCAGCATTCCGGAAGATCGTCGGAAGGTTGTCGATAAGCCCCGTCGGCATTCCTATCTGCGATCTCTTCAGATATTCCGAAGACAACATTGACTTCCGGCTGCTTCTTGGCGAATGCCTTGAACATGCCCTGTCAGGGAGCAGTACAGGAAGGGAAGGTGTTCTGACAACAGCCTACGGCGGAAAAATGTCTGTCATGATCAACAGCTATCCTG
>JBBIUL010000120.1:0-7063 GCA_037440265.1 Nitrospira sp.
AGGCTGATTCAGGTCATGCTATTGTGATGGACGGGAACAAGGAAGTGGGAGGGAACAATACCGGCCTGCGGCCGACAGAACTCCTCCTCATCGGCACCGGCGGGTGTTCTGGCATGGACGTTATCTCGATCCTCAAAAAGAAAAAACAGGACGTCACCGGACTCGAGATTGTGGTAAACGGAAAGAAGGCAGATGACCACCCCAGAAGGTTCACCGAGATCGGCATTGAGTTCATCGTAAAAGGCAGGAATATTTCCGAAGAAGCGGTGAAACGTGCGGTGCAGCTTTCCATGGACAAATACTGCTCGGTAAAGGCCACGCTCGAAGGCTCTGCCAAGGTAACCTTTACGCACAGAATAATTGAAGAATAAGAAGAAAAATCCTTCTTCTCTCGCTGAGGCGCTTTCCCTGCATATAGCTACGCTGTGGTTTGTAGGCCGTCTTCCCTATGCGCCCGGGACATTCGGGAGTGCTGCCGGACTCATCACTTTTTTTCTGCTCAAGCCCCCGCTGTATGCCCACTTCCTCATCATTGTCCTTGGAACGTTAGTCGGCATTTACACCTCCTCTTCTGCAGAAAAAACATTAAGAGAAAAAGACAGCAGGAAAATAGTGATAGATGAATTTATAGGCTTTTACGTTGCGGTTTTTTTTGTTCCAAAGACCATGGCGTTTATAACAGCGGCCTTTATTTTATTTAGATTATTTGATATATTAAAACCACTTGCAATAAATAAACTCGAAAAAGCTTTAAGTAATGGCACGGGCATAATGGCCGATGATATCATGGCCGGAATGTATGCAAATATTCTGTTGCAGATATGGATACTGATTTTCAGACAATAATCAGCCAGATAGCAGACCTCCTCCTTAAAAAGGGGCTCACGCTCAGTATTGCGGAGTCCTGCACCGGAGGACTTATTGCAGACAAGATAACCAACCTCCCCGGTTCATCACAGTTTTTTGAGCTGTCTGTTGTTTCCTATTCTGATAAATCAAAACGGTCCCTTCTCAGCATCAGCAGCCGCCTTCTGAAAAAACACGGCGCGATTAGCGAAGACACCGCTGTTGCGATGGCAGAGGCAGTCCTCTCAAAGGGGAATACCTCTGTATCGCTGGCAACCACCGGAATCGCCGGACCTGAGAGTATTGAAGGAAAAGATGTCGGGCTCGTCTATTTTGCGGTTGCATTGCCGGACCGGGTAGAGTCCAAAGGCATGAAATTAATCGGAACCCGGGAAGAGATCAAGCGTCAGGCCTCGCTTGAGGCTTTGAAGTTCCTTAATCAGGTAATGAGAATATGGCTCTGAGGTGCTTCATCTCTGTTGAACTGCCTGTTGGCGTGAAGCAGGACGTCAGCGCTGTTGCCGACGCTTTGAGAAAGTCCGATGCAGACATCAAATGGGTCACGCCTGAAAATCTCCATATTACGCTCAAGTTCCTCGGCAACACGGAAGAGTCCCTTGTGCCTGACATAATTGCCCTGCTGCGCAAAAAACTATCACCTTACCACCCTTTTTATATTAGAATAACAGGGGCCGGGTGTTTCCCTGAGAAGAGACATCCGAAAATCCTGTGGGCAGGAATAGAGGACTCTGACAATTTGCAAAGCCTTCAGGAGGCTGTTGAGGATGCAATGTCAGGGCTCGGCTACCCCAGAGAAAAAAAGGGATTCTCGCCCCATCTGACCCTGGGGAGGGTGCGTTCTCAAAAGAGAATAAACGATGTCCTGAAGCGCCTTGAAGAATTCAGGGAGGTCAGTTTCGGCGCTGTAGAAATAACCAGCGTTTCGCTGATGAAAAGCGAGCTTAAACCAGCCGGTGCAGCATACAGCACCCTTGCTGAAATACCTTTTGTGAGGAGGAATGATGTCGAATAAGGAAAAGACCAAGGCCCTTGAAATGGCCATATCACAGATTGAGAAAAACTTCGGTAAGGGTTCAATTATGCGGCTTGGCGAACAAAGTACGGCTGAGGGCATACAGGCCATTCCTACTGGCTCCCTCACGCTGGATATAGCAACCGGCATCGGCGGTCTGCCGAGGGGAAGGGTCGTTGAGATCTACGGTCCTGAATCATCGGGCAAGACCACGCTTGCACTCAATGCGATTGCACAGGCACAGAATGCCGGCGGCACAGCCGCTTTCATAGACGCAGAACACGCCCTTGACGTCAGCTATGCAAAAAAAATAGGGGTCAATATTGCCGACCTTCTCGTTGCACAGCCGGATACAGGCGAGCAGGCGCTCGAGGTTGCCGAATCTCTGGTCAGGAGCGGAGCGCTCGATATTATCGTCATAGACTCTGTGGCAGCGCTTGTCCCCAAGGCAGAGATAGAAGGCGACATGGGTGATTCACTCCCCGGGCTGCAGGCCCGCCTCATGAGCCAGGCGCTGAGGAAGCTTACGGCCTCGATTGCAAAATCAAACACCACGGTTATCTTCATTAACCAGATACGCATGAAAATAGGGGTCATGTTCGGGAGTCCCGAGACCACCACCGGCGGCAATGCGCTCAAGTTCTATGCATCCATGAGACTCGACATCAGGAAAATCGAGAACATCAAGGACAGCCAGGACATCATCGGCGGAAGGGTCAGGGTCAAGGTTGTAAAGAATAAGATGGCACCCCCTTTCAAACAGGCGGAATTTGATATATATTTTAATCAGGGCGTGTCCCGTGAAGGAGAGGTTGTTGACCTCGGCGCTGAGAAAGGCATTATCGAAAAATCAGGCGCCTGGTACAGCTACGGCGGCAGCAGGATCGGACAGGGGCGTGAAAATGCCAAAGAATATATAAAGAATAATGAGTCGCTCAAGAAAGAGATCGAGGAAAAGATCATTGAGGCATATAATCTCAAGAAATAATTCCCGGACATGGGCTTTTGCAGATAGTGCCTTCCGTGTCTGCCGGAGCCACCGGTTCGGGGCAGGAGTCAAGCATGGATATTAATGAACTGCTGAAGCATGCACATTCAGAAGGGGCCTCTGACCTGCACCTGAAGGTCGGCTCGTACCCTATTCTCAGGATAAACGGCGAGCTTATCCCCCAGTCGAACATGGGCCGCATCAGTCAGGAAGAGACGCTGAAGATCGCCTTTACTGTCATGAGCCCGGGTCAGCGGGAGATCTTCAAGAAAAAGAACGACATAGACCTTGCGTACAGCGTCCCGGGTCTTGGTCGTTTCAGGTGCAATGTCTTTACCCAGCGCGGAACTATTGGGCTTGTCTTCAGGGTTATTCCAATGAAGATCCCGACCATCGAAGAACTCCATCTCCCTGATATCCTCAAAAAGATCTCTATGGAACCGCGGGGCCTTATTCTGGTCACCGGCACCACCGGAAGCGGCAAATCAACAACGCTTGCCTCGATGATAGACAACATCAACAATGCCAAGACAGACCATATTATGACCATCGAAGACCCGATCGAGTATCTTCACCGCGACAAACGCTCGATCGTAAACCAGCGGGAGATCGGCAGTGATACGGAGTCCTTCAGCAAGGCGCTCAGGGCAGCTCTCCGGCAGGACCCTGATGTTATCCTTGTCGGTGAAATGAGAGATTTTGAGACCATACAGACGGCCCTTACCGCTGCAGAGACCGGCCACCTTGTCATGAGCACGCTCCATACAACCGATACCACTGAGACCGTCAACAGAATCATTTCCGTGTTCCCTCCGTACCAGCATAAACAGGTGAGGATACAGCTGTCGGCAGTGCTCAGGGCCATCATATCGATGCGGCTCATTCCGAAGGCAGACGGGAGAGGCAGGGTCCCTGCTGTCGAGGTGCTCATTGCAACATCGACCATCAAGGACTGTATCCTTGATCCTGACAAGACAAAGACGATCCCTGACGTCATCGCGCAGGGGCTGATCCACTACGGCATGCAGACCTTTGACCAGTCGCTCTTCAGCCTGTATAAGGGAGGGCTCATCAGCTATGAAGAGGCGCTTAGGAGGGCAACCAACCCTGACGACTTCTCTCTCAAGGTAAAAGGAATTCACTCCACGAGCGATCTTGCGTATCAGGATCAGCCGGGGAAACAGGATGATATGAAGATTGACAGATTTGGAAGGTGATGCCAGGAAATATGCTTACCGGCTTCTCGGTTACCGGGACAGGAGTGAAAAAGAAATAAGGGAAAAACTGCTCGGCAGGGGGTTCCCGGAAGATGTTGTTTCGCTTACGATACAGCACCTGAAAAAAAACGGTTTTGTGGATGACAGTGCCCTTGCAGCTTCCCTCATGAGGTATGCCCAGGAGAACAAAAGACTCGGATATCAGGGAGCACGGCAGTTTATGCTGAGACGGGGGCTGTCCGCTGAGGTCATTGAATCAGCACTTTCATATGACGAAAATACAGAACTGAGGAACGCGCTTAAGCTCATTGGAAAAAAAACAAAGAACCTGCAGCATCCGTTCACTACAGGAGAGAAAAAGAAAATATGGAATTTTCTTGTGCGGAGAGGCTATTCTTTAAGCACCGTAAGGAAGGCTTTCAGGCGCTACAATTCGAATGAAGAGGAGGAACATCCATGAAAACTATGCATGTATTAATGATCTTAATCGCCGTGGCTGTCTCTGCCGGGTGTACACAGGCAGTGCGCTATTCAAACGATGAGATAAAAGATTTCACTCCTGCCATCCAGGACAGGATCAAAAACAGCGAGGTTTCGGTCGGCATGACAAAACTCCAGGTGCGCTATGCCTGGGGCGGGCCCGAGATTATAACCGTGCTGCAGCCCTCTGCCGAAGGCAAGGAACGGGTTGAGTGGCTCTACAAGAAACTTTTTGTGTTCAGGACAAGGCTGATATTCACGGACGACAGGCTCACTGAAATCATAAGCACTGAGCCCGGGATCGACCGATAAACCCATGACGAGCGCAGAGATAAGAACCGCATTCCTCGAATTTTTCAGGGCCAGGAATCATGAAATTGTCGGCAGCTCATCCCTCCTGCCGGGCGACGACCCGACGCTCCTTTTTACAAACGCCGGCATGGTGCAGTTCAAGTCGGTATTCCTCGGTCAGGAGAAACGGCCGTATTCCCGCGCTGTAACGAGCCAGAAGTGCATGAGGGCCGGAGGCAAGCACAGCGACCTGGAGAACGTCGGCCTCACGGCACGGCACCATACCTTTTTCGAGATGCTCGGCAATTTCTCGTTCGGCGATTATTTCAAGCAGGATGCAATTATCTACGCGTGGGAACTGCTCACCGAGAAGTTCCGTCTCCCGAAGGACAGACTCTGGGTGTCGGTCTATGAAGAGGACGATGACGCTGCTGCACTCTGGGAAAAGCTGACCGACATCCCGCGCGCACGGATCGTAAGGCTCGGCGCAAAAGACAACTTCTGGCAGATGGGCGACACCGGCCCCTGCGGACCATGCTCTGAGATCATCATAGACCAGGGAAGTGAAGTGGGCTGCAAAAAACCGGACTGTGCGGTCGGATGCGACTGCGACCGGTTTCTTGAGCTCTGGAACCTCGTATTCATGCAGTTCAACAGGGACATCTCCGGAACGCTGACCCCTCTTCCCAAACCAAGCATCGATACCGGCATGGGCCTTGAGAGGATCTCTGCCGTGCTCCAGGGAAAACTCAACAACTTTGACATAGACATTTTCCGTACCATCATAGATTCGATATCCCGGCATTCCGGAAAACCTTATGGAGCCAGGCGCGAGACGGATATCGCGATCAGGGTCATAGCAGACCATATGCGGGCAATCACCTTCCTCCTCTCAGAGGGCCTTATCCCGTCAAACGAAGGCAGGGGCTATGTGCTGAGGAGGATTATCAGGAGGGCGTCACGCTACGCAAAATTCCTTGACGTTGATGATCCGATGCTCTATAAGCTGTGCGATTCGGTTGTTGATGCCATGGGAGATACCTATGCAGAACTTAGGGACGAACGGGAGAGGGTCAGGAAAATATTAAGGATCGAAGAAGAGCGTTTTGCAAAAACACTCGAGCACGGACTTGCCATGCTCAACGGCGTCATTAAAGACCTGAAGGGTTCCGGTCAGAATCAGATTCCGGGCGAAGACCTCTTCAGGCTTTACGACACCTATGGGTTCCCGCTCGACATAGCGCGCGACATTGCCTCTGAAAACAGCCTTGAAATAGACGAGCCGGGCTTCCACCGGGAGATGGAGCTGCAGAAGACAAAGGCTCGCGCCTCATGGACCGGCGAAGACACATCCGTTGCCGCTGTCTATAAAGAACTGCTCCAGACCCGTAAACAGACTGAATTTATCGGATACGAGACAACAGAATCCGATGCAGTTGTGCTTGCGGTCATAAAAGACGGTTCACTGGCTGAGGAACTCACTGCGGGAAGCGACGGCGAAGTACTGCTTGACAGGACACCGTTTTATGCTGAGTCAGGCGGCCAGGTCGGCGATACCGGGGAACTGCGTTCTGACAGCATAAAGGCAGTGGTCCTTGATACCAGAAAACCGGTCGAGGGCATCTTTATCCATAAGGTTAAGATCAAGAAGGGTTCGGTAAAGTCCGGGGATACAATCATCTGCTCTGTCGATACTGAAAAAAGAAGCGCCTCGATGAGAAATCACACGGCAACCCATCTGCTCCACGCCTCGCTCCGGAGCCTGCTTGGCGAGCACGTCAAGCAGTCAGGCTCATTCGTCTCGCCTGAACGGCTCAGGTTTGACTTTACACATTTCTATTCGCTTGAGAAAGAAACCATCCAGTCAATCGAAGACGAGGTCAATGAAAATATCCTCAGGAACATCGCGGTTGGCACTGCTGTTATGGAGACCAAAAAGGCTATGGAATCAGGAACCATTGCGCTCTTCGGCGAAAAGTACGGAGATGTGGTGAGGGTTGTAAGTGTGCCCGGGGTCAGTTCAGAGCTCTGCGGCGGCACACATGTGAGGGCCACCGGAAATATAGGGCTCTTCAAGATACTCTCTGAAGGGAGTGTTGCCTTAGGCATCAGGAGGATCGAGGCGGTCACCGGCAAAGAGGCTGTCGGTTATTTCCGTTCCGAAGAAGCAGAACTCAGGAAGATTTCTGAAATCCTCAGGACATCGGA